>CAZPMM010000022.1:0-11055 GCA_964587405.1 uncultured Rikenellaceae bacterium | reverse complement strand
GGCGTCGGTAATAGAGTCCCCCTGAAAAAGTATTGTCTGACCCTTCTTAAGTTTGATTCCCGAACTTCTTTTGGGTACTGCAGCCGATATTATTTCCGGTATACTGAACACTGCTATACTTCCGAGAGCGGCATTTTTAATAAAGCCCCTGCGTGAATTGATATTATTGTTCATTTTATTTGATTATTAAATAATTATTTAATCTACTTATATTCAGCTATCAGTTTCCCGGTTTCAGGTAACTGACATTCATTTTCGGCTGTTGCACAAGGAAACAGCAAACCGAATGCTGCTAACCACATTCCGGTTTATTCAATATCTTACCTTAATTTTTATTGCTCCCTCGACTGGTTTATCGGATGCAACTATTGCATACCCCCCACCGCTGCCTGAAGGGACTGCTCCCGGATAATAAGGCAGAAATTTTGTTTCCATCTCCTTCATAACATTATCGGGAACCGTATGCGGAAGGATTTTTTTCCATGAAAGAAGTGTTGTTGTCAAAGCTTTTCCCAGTCCAGCCAAATCTTTTTTAATGATTGATTCCCAGCAACTATCTCCCGCTTCGCCCAATTCCTTTATAAGTGATTTCTGAAGATTCATTAATTTCAGTGGATCATAATTCTGAGGGCGTGGCTGAATGGGTACCAGATGTATTATATTGCCCAGCCAGTCACATATTTCCATATCGGTTGACGATTCTATCTTTTCAGGCCAGAAGCCACCCCTGTAATATAACCTGTTAATTCCCGGATATAAAAGGCCGATCTGATCCTGTGAACCTGACACATATGGCCTCCCGGGAGGATTTTCAGCCCCGAAAAGCAGTCTGGCATTTGTTTCGTGGTCTCCTTCAGGATATCTGTCACCCCAGAGTTTTATGGCAACTTTTCTTGAACTGGTAGCCAGTCCGGAGCGATCCCTGAAATCTATTGTCGGCCATATCTGTGCGACAACTACTGAACCTGGATTAATTTTTGACGCCCATGGCTGATCTATCCATCCTCCTGCAAGGCAAAGCCGGTAGGGGAACCTCAGTTCACGTTTCGTTTCAGAGCTTGATCTGTACGGAAGTCCGGCTTCAGGTATTCTGTCAAGAACAATGTATTCAACACCTTCCTTTGTACATAGTTCCTCTTTTTCCTTCGAATGACCATCATGATTGACGATAAAAATATCCGGCTTGAGTTTTCGCAGATCTGGTTCAAAATCAAGCAACCCCGTTCCGGAAGCGAGAAAAGCATCTTTTACATACCTGATCGATTTTACAATATAAAGTCGCTCTTTTTCAGAAAAATATGTTTTTTCCCCTTTCAGATCCGTTATGTTACTGTCTCTGCCCACGCTGACATATAAATCTCCATGCGAGGCAGCTGTTTTAAAAAATGCTATATGTCCCGCGTGAAGGAGGTCATAGCAACCACTTACAAGAACTTTTTTCTTCTTCATAAATTCTTATTTACAGATTAAACCGGTCTCCTGACTGTCCGGCAAGCATTTGCTCCTTAATCCAGTCATATGTTTTTTGCATGCCTGTCATAAGAGGGATCGAAGGTTCCCAACCAAGATATTTTTTTATGAGAGTATTATCGCTGTTTCTTCCTCTGACTCCTTTAGGGGCATTGAGATCATATCTTCTTTCAAGTTTATAACCTGCTATAGTTTCGACAATATCCACAAGTTGATTTATGGAGACCATTTCACTGCTGCCAAGGTTCAAAGGTTCAGTAAGATTACTGTACATAATATCACTTATTCCCTTGATACAGTCATCAATGAACATAAAGCTCCTGGTCTGATGACCGTCTCCCCATATTGTTATCTCCTTTTTACCCGAAAGGCCGGCATCAATAACTTTACGGCAAATGGCAGCCGGGGCTTTTTCTCTTCCGCCGTCGTAAGTACCAAATGGTCCGTAAACATTATGAAAGCGGGCAACTCTTGTGGAGATTCCGAAATCTTCTCTGAAATGCCGGCACATACGTTCACTGAATAGTTTTTCCCATCCATACCCGTCTTCTGCCAGCGCAGGATAAGCATCAGACTCCTTCAGTCCCGGATTATCAGGATCCGTCTGCTTATCGCCATTGTAGACACAGGCTGATGATGCGTAAAAATATCTGCCGATCCCGCAGTCGCGAGAAGCTATTAACAGATGTGTGTTTATCAGAACACTGATCATACATGCAGCTTTGTTATTTTCTATAAAACCCATTCCTCCCATATCGGCTGCAAGGTTAAAAACTTCATCATAGCCATTTACAGCAAAATTACAGTTTTCTCTAAGGCGCAGATCAAGAACCAGATTATCGGCAGTATCATCAATCTGGTACCATTTGTTCAAGGGCTTAATATCTACTGCTCTTACCTTATGGCCTTTACTGATCATTTCTTTTACAAGGTGACCACCAATGAATCCTCCCGCGCCGGCAATTACAATCTTTTTCATATATTAAAGAAGTTAAATAATCAAATAATTAAACTTTTATTTATCATATTCTATCCGAAATTCGAAGTTGTCTTTTCTAATTTCTGTTTGTACATCAGGAACCCACTCATGGCCGTAATGGCAACTGTAACCCCTACAATATAGGATATACCTTCGGGAAGTGAAAATCCTTCCGGAGCAAAAAGAATATATGTCACACATACAGCCGTCATGAAAAATGCAGGTATGAGCGTTATCCAACAGGTTTTTCCTGCCTTTAACAGATAAACTGTAATTGCCCAGAGAACGATCATTGCAAGAGTCTGATTTGACCAGGCAAAATATCGCCAGACAATACTAAAATCTACTTTTGTCAGAAGGAATCCGACAAGGAAAAGAGGTACACTGATATAAAGACGGTTCAGAATGGGGCCCTGCTTGAATTTCAGGAAATCTGCAACTATCAGCCTTGCACTACGGAAAGCTGTATCACCTGATGTTATGGGTGCTGCCACAACTCCGAGTAACGCAATAATTCCTCCAACTTTTCCAAGAAGAGAATTGGATATTTCGTTCACCAGGTAAGCGGCATTCCCCTTCTGTGCAGTCATCATTTCATTGAGCTGTTCTACCCCGCCGTAAAAGCTCATACCTATTGCCGCCCAAATCATTGCAACAATACCTTCTGAAATCATTGCACCGTAAAACACCCTGCGTCCCAGCTTTTCATTTGTAATACATCTTGCCATCAGAGGAGACTGAGTGGAATGGAACCCTGAAATAGCACCGCAGGCAATAGAAATAAACATCATCGGGAAAATGGGGAACTTATCTGCATCAACATGGAAATTACGAAAGTTCGCCAGAGTAAGCTCAGGAATGTGATATCCCTTTATGAATAGCGCTGAGATCAGACCAAGAGCCATAAAAAGTAGTGCAAATCCGAATATAGGATATATTCTTCCGATTATCTTGTCGATCGGCAGCATTGTAGCCAGCACATAATATGCAAAAACTATCCATACCCAGAAGGTCATTGTCAGATGTTCAGGTGTTAATCCCGCAAGTATCCCCGCGGGTCCCATAATAAAAACAGCACCGACCAGTACCATCAGAATGACTGTAAATCCTCTCATAAATTGTTTCACACCATTCCCCATGTAAATACCTACTATTTCTGTTATGCTTAGTCCGTTATGCCGTATTGACAACATTCCTGAAAAATAATCATGAACGCCACCTGCAAAGACTGATCCGAGCACTATCCAGAGAAAAGCAACCGGTCCCCACATGGCACCTGCAATTGCTCCGAAAATAGGCCCGAGTCCGGCTATATTGAGAAATTGGATCATAAAAACTCTCCACCAGGGAAGAGGAACATAATCTACTCCATCTTTCAATTTAAATGCCGGAGTTTCACGGTTCTGATCAGCACCCTCTATCTTCTCAATATATTTTGAGTAAATAAAGTATCCAAGTAACAAAGCCGTAATTGAAATAATGAAAGTAATCACCTTATTTATTATTATTTTAATCTATAAATATCCCTTTGTGTTCTTCGTAGTTAAATAATTCTTAGTTTGTACCACTTATAACAACTGACATCCGTTCCATATAATAACCTGTCATGGTATTGCATACAGAAATCACGTACCCTGTTTCTGTCTTTTGCCGGCTGGTATTGCAGATGACAGATCCTGGCCGAAATATCAACAAGCATATCAGGATATCTGTCGGGGCTGAGAGCCATTGAATCGATTCTCAGGATTGAAGAAAAATCTTCTTCGCTATAATATATACACTGACATCCAAAGGTAAATATTGTAACTATTGAAATTAAAATAAGTGTAAACCTCATTGATCGGATATTTGGAAATAAAAATAACAATATTGATCGTTTTATTGAAATAATCATGAAAGATTCTTCGTCTCACTTTGTTCTTCTGCTCTGAGAGAGCTCGATTTGAATAACCCCCGGTTGGCATCGCTGATTATTCAAATCAGGCCCCTTCGGGTCTTCCTGTCAGTCTTCCGTCAAAATCGTTCCTGTTCTCCGGGGAAAGAGGCCATTTTACCGGTTTATTATCGCGGGTTGAACGGTAAACAGCAGTAAAGATCTCCACAGTGACCCTTCCATCCTTCCCTGTGATCAGAGGTTTTCTGCCGTCAATAACTGCCTGCAGGAAATCTTCAATCTGTCTTTCATGAAAGTATTCCACCGGGTTTTTTAATGACAGGAAGAAATCCGAATCCTCCTTAATGAACTCTTTAAGAAGGTTTTCCTCACCCGGGACCGTCCACAGGTCATTAACCGGAGGTTCGAGGATATTCGACATCCCGGCGACGAACATTGCACCTCCGTCGGTCTGAACCCCCACAGAAGCTCCATTTTCACCATGAACATGAACTTTTCCATAGATTCCGGGTTTCATCGAGTTTGAAACAACTATATTCCCGATAGCTCCGCTTCTGAACCTGATAACCGCAACAGCAGTATCTTCAACCTCAATATACGGATGGTTAAGGTTTGACCATATCCCGTACAGTTCATCGATCTCACCCATGAACCATTGAAGCAGATCAAGCTGATGCGGCGCCTGGTTGACAAGTACTCCCCCTCCTTCATCCTTCCATGATCCCCGCCATGGATCACTGTTATAATATTTTTCATCCCTCCAGCCCAGCATATTGACTGTCGCAAAAACAGGTCTGCCTATTTTTCCAGAATCAATTGCATTCCTGACCCGCTGAACCGGTTTATACCATCGCCGCTGACAGATAACTCCGATCTGTTTTTTATATCTCTCTGCTGCTTCAAGCATTGCATCACAATCTTCAAGATTTGATGCAAAGGGTTTCTCAATGAGTACATGAGCTCCGGCTTCCATGGCAGCTATGGCCGGAAAACGGTGAAAAGGATGAGGAGTGCATATAACCACAACATCTATATCCTCTTTCTGAACCATTTCCGCAACATCGGTGTAGCCTTTTATTTTGTATTTCCCGGCAAATAATTCAGCCTTTTCTCTCTTTGAACTGCATACCGCAGTAAACTGAGATTCTGCAAGCCGGGATAAAGCTGCTGCATGAATATCAGTCACTTTGCCAACTCCAACCAAAGATGTTTTAAGTTTCGTTTTCATTTATATTTCCGGATGCTTATTGTTAATTCCTTATTACAGGTTCTATAAATCTAAACAATGAAACAAGCCTTCGCTACCTCCCGCATAAGCTATAGAGGTTAAAGAGAATTTCGGCTTTGCAAAACCTGAAACCTGAAACCCGAAACCTGAAATATCTAGATAAATATTCATGGAATCAATACAACCTTAATCAATCCGGGTTCCTTGTTGTACAGTCTTTGAAACCATTCTGCCCCTTCGGACAGAGGCGCTTCTGCAGAAAGAATTGTATCTACACTGATCTCCTTCCTGGCTATCATATCAAGTACGGCAGGATATTCACCGCATATAGCACAGCTACCCTGAAGCTTTATCTGGCGAGTAACCACAGTCTGCAACGGCATAGTTACTGCCGGAGAAAGATTCCCGACCAGAGTAACTGTTCCACCCTTTCTCACCGATTCGATAGCAACGGAGACTGTATCCTCAGAGCCAACAGCTTCGAATACATGATCGGCTCCTCTTCCCGAAGTCAATGACAGGATTTCATCTTTTATATCATGCTTCTGAGGATCGAATGTTTGATCGGCACCAAGTTGAACAGCCAGGCTCAACTTTACAGGATCCTTATCTACTGCAATGATCTTACCGCAACCCTTTGATCTGAGCACCTGGATCAGGAACAGGCCAATCATACCGGTACCGATAACAGCTACGGAATCGTTCCATCCTGGCGTAGAGAGTTCCACGGCATGTGCTGCAACGGCAACAGGCTCAACCATTGCAGCCTGGGTAAAGGAAACCTCATCGGGCAAACTATAAAGGATATGCTGAGGTACATTTACAAATTCCGCAAAAGCGCCATGACGCCTGTATTCCTTAGGTGAAACACCCAGAACCATCCTGTTATCACTGAGATTATAAAGGCCTTTCAGAGTATACCAGTCATCTAAAGGATAAATTGTCGAATCAAAAGTGACGCTGTCACCCTTTTTCCATTTCCTGACATTTTTCCCAGTATCCTCAATGATCCCTGATGCCTCATGTCCCATAATTATCGGGGGTATACGCCTTCCTGTGCTTCCGTCCATACCATGAACATCGCTTCCGCATATCCCTACAGCCTTTACCCGTATCAAAACTTCATCGTCAGTGATAACCGGATCAGGCCAATCACGGTAAATAAATGTGTTATATTCTTCAAGAACAAGTGCTTTCATACGTACAGGGATTAATGAATATATAATAAGGCAGTCTGCAATGATTATTTCTTTTCTGACGTCATAAAAAATTCAACAGTACCTCCATCCATTATCTCCTGATGGGTAATATATGTCCTGGCAAGTTCCTTTCCGTTAAGGTGTATCTTACTTATATATTTATTTGTAAGGGAAGCTTCCGGAGCTTTCATAGTAAAATATTTTCCGGGAGCCACTTCTATTTTTGCTTCTTTCACAAGTGGTGATCCGAACTGGTATTTCAACTCTGCAGGATTAACAGGATAAAATCCGAGGGCACTGAAAACATACCATGCTGACATCTGTCCGCAATCTTCATTTCCGCATAATCCGTCAGGGGAATTTGAGTACATTGTTGTCTGGATCTCCCTGTTCAGTTCCTGAGTCCGCCATGGTCTGCCCGCATAATTGAAGAGAAAACTTGTATGATGGCCTGGTTCATTTCCATGGGCATATGCACCGATCAGTCCGGAAATATCGGCCGATGCTTCTTCTCCCTTCACCCCTTCCTCAACCCGGAATAAATGTTCAAGCTTATCAGCAAAGGCATCCTCTCCGCCCAGCAATTCTATGAGACCTTCAACATTCTGGGGCACAAGCCAGAGATATTGCCAGGCATTTCCTTCGGTATAGTCGCTGCCTTCATGTTTTGAAAAAGCAGGATCAAAAGGAGTCGTCCATTCCCCATTACTCAGCTTACCCCGCATGAATCCCGTTTTAGGGTCAAAATAATTTCTGAAATTTTCCGAGCGTTTCCTGAAATATGCAGCATCTTCAGTTCTTCCAAGCTTTTCAGCCACTGCAGCAACCGACCAGTCGTCTATGGCAACTTCGAGGGCTTTTGCAACCGACTGCTGGATTTTATCTGCAGGCATATACCCCAGCTTATCGTGGAACCCCATGCCGTCGCGGTCGAACATCGAGCTGGCTTTCAAAGCTTCAAATGCCAGCTCACGGTCGAAATCCCCAATATCTTTGAGAATAGCCTCGGCAACCGGAGGAATTGCATGATTTCCCACCATGCAGAATGTTTCGTTCCCTTCAAGTTCCCAGACCGGAAGCAACTTATCCTGGCTGTAATGATCGAGCATTGATTTAACCATATCATTTACTCTCGGAGTCTGGAATATTGTAAATAAAGGATGAAGCGCCCTGTATGTATCCCATAGTGAAAATACAGTATACCGTTTGTAACCATCAGCTTTCATGGTATTTCCTTTTGTTCCCTTGAACTCACCGTTAAGGTCAGAGAAGAGAGCCGGAGCGATCATTGTATGATAGAGGGCGGTATAGAAAACAGTTTTCTGATCAGGATCATCTGAAGTGATCCTGATCTTCGACAGTTCCTTTTCCCAGGCATCGGAAGCTTCGGCTCTGGTCTTTTCAAAATCCCATCCCGGTAATGATGAATCGAGATTGACAATGGCATTTTCGACACTGACCGATGATATCCCCACTTTAACAAGCAGATCCTTTCCGCTGAATTTGAAATAGCCCACAGCCTTTTCTTCTCCTCCAACAGTTTGAATTTCCGAAAAGGTCAGCGGCTCAGAGAATCTTGCAGCAAAATATACATGTTGATCAGCAGCCCAGCCTTTTGACAGACGGATGCCGGTGATCAGTGATTTGTCAGCTACCGTTAAGGATGTCTTATATGGAGCATCCCAATTGATAGCAAATCCCAGATTAATAATCAGACCCGGATCGGCTTTTTCAGGGAAAGTATATTTATGGAATCCCGCTCTTTCAGTAACAGTGAATTCAGCTTTTATACCGTTATTCATCTTCACAGAATAATAACCCGGTTCCACGGTCTCATCACCATGCTCATATATTCCTGCATACCTGGCCACAAAATCAGTATTTTTCTCACCCGGATTAAAAGTAACCTGTGAGGTAACGGGCAGGAAGGAGATATCTGCAAGATCGCCGATACCTGTTCCGCTTAGGTGAAGGTGACTGAATCCTGCAATCACCGAATCCGAATAGTGATATCCCGAGCACCAGTCCCATCCCTGAGTGCCATTGTCGGGACTAAGTTGTATCTGTCCGAAGGGCCATGCAGCTCCGGGGAAGGTATGTCCGTGATAATCTGTTCCAATGAACGGATTAACAAAGGCGGTAAGTCTCTCTTCCATTTCAGGTCTCTGAGTGCCCGGACCGGTACACGATGACAGAAAGAGCAGTACCCCGAGGGGCGTTATGAATTTTAACATGTCAATTCCTGGTTTCGTTCTGACCCTATAGAGGCATCACCACATAATCCGCATCATTCAGAAATTCGATACTCTTCTGGCAGCTGGTGAACTGATCGAAATTATATTGCTCAACCTCAACTATTCCATATTTCATTCCTGATATTTCTTTTGCAGCCCACATTGATTTGAAGTCCATCATACCGCTTGCACCAATCTCCTCTTTATCCTTGATGTGCCATAATTCAAATCTTCCGGGATATTTATTGAAATAATCGACCGGATTTTTCCCACCTTCAACGCACCAGTAAAGGTCGAGCTGGTACATCACTTTAGCAGGATCTGTATTCTGAAGCATGAAATCGTACATGATAGTATCTCCATGTACTGTGGTGAATTCATTGGCATGATTATGATATCCAAACCGTATTCCCTTTGCATTGCACATAGCTCCGACTTCATTGAAATAATCACACCATTTTTTCAGGTTTGCAATGCTCTCATATGCCGAACGTCCCATTGACGGCTGAACAATGAATTTTGCACCTGCAGCCAGATGAGCATCGATAGCAGTTTCCCACCATGCCATTGTTTCGGCATAATTGGTTGAATCGGGAAGAGGACGGCTTGCATGTGAACTCAGAATTAACATGCCGTTTTTTTCACAAAGTTCCTTAAAAGCAACAGGATCCATTCCATAGAATTTCCCGTCGCGGTATCCTGCAGGCTCAACAAAAGTATAACCCATCTTTGCTACTTTTGCAATTGCAGCAGGAACATCTTTGGTTATTGAATCACGGATCGAATACAACTGCAATCCAATGTTCTTACCTGTCTTACAGGAAGTAAACAATGTTGATAAAGAGCCTGTTATGGCAATCATGATCACAATGGCAATTAAGTTTCTTTTTTTCATCTCTGTCGGGTTTAAAATTTTCTGAAATATACAAATTAATTTTTCCCCGACCCGCCTCCGTGGCATTCAATAATCCGGATAAAACGATAATGTACCTCTTAATATCCTAGTCCTGCAGGGGTGACCTGTTTGTAGCAGGTTATTTCCTCTCTTTTTTGGATTTATGACCGGTATTTGATATTATTGGATTTTAATAATTAAAAACATTATCATGAATACATCACGAAGATCTTTTATAAAGAGTTCCATATTTGCCGGCACAGGCATTATTATCAGCCCTGCCTTTGCATGTAAAGGTTCATCAGGAAATTTCCTCAGCGAAATCGGAATCTGCACCAAGATTTCGAATTGGAAGATCCTTGCAACAGGAGGTTATTCCTATGTTGAAGAAGCTGTTCAGGGATTCCTTGTTCCTCTTGAGGATGAAACTGTTTTTGATGAAAAACTTGCTTTGTTAAAGCAATCTACCCTTCCTGTTCCTGCTCTTAACTCATTTATTCCCGGTAAGCTTAAAAGCGTGGGACCTGAACCTATGCATGATGAAATATTAAAATATGCCGAAACCGCCTTCCGCAGGGCACAGATTGTAGGCGTTAAACATATTGTTTTCGGAAGCAGCGGATCACGTAAAGTTCCTGAAGGATTCTCCAGAGATGAAGCTTTGAACCAGTTCACGGATCTTTGCAGGAAAATGGCTCCGATTGCAGAAAAATATGACGTGGTTGTTGTCCTTGAACCACTTAACAAAGGAGAATGTAACCTTCTTAATACTGTTGCCGGTGGTGGTGAAATAGTAAAAGCCGTCAATCACAAGAATATCATGCTGCTGGCAGATATATATCATATGTTGAGGGAGAATGAGAGCCCAGAAAGTATAATCAGATATGGAGATTACATCAGGCATACACATATTGCTGAAAATGAGGAAAGAGCTGCTCCCGGAACATACAATGATGATTTCAGACCTTACTTCAGAGCTTTAAAGGAAATTGAATATAAAGGTCTCATGTCGATTGAATGCAGGTGGAAAAACATGGAAGAACAGGCTGATCAGGCATTACAGGCATTGAGAAATCAGATCAGTTCAATTTAAAGAATCTGTTTTCATCATAATATAATTTTGATTTTAACGGTATGATAGCTTGTCCCGCCTAAG
>CAZPMM010000021.1:0-11325 GCA_964587405.1 uncultured Rikenellaceae bacterium | reverse complement strand
ATCACTATCTACAGTTCGGGCGATGGCTGCAATATCAAATCCTTCAGATGCCAGAGAAATTGCAATAGCTCTTCCAATTCCCCTGCTGGCGCCTGTAATGACTGCTACAGGTTTATTATTCATCCTTTACTAGTTTGCGGGTTTTACTGTTATTGGGGGTTAAAGGTAATAATTGAAATTCATTAGCGCAATCTATGGTTGATTATCTTTTAAATAATTCCGGAATTTCAATCCATCGCCGCTCTCTCCAGCTTTCCATACCTTTTTCCGCAAGTTGTACTCCTTTAGCTCCTTCGTGGAGATCCCAGGGAAAGGGTTCATCTTTAACAATGTGTTTCAGAAAGAGTTCCCATTGAGCTTTAAAAGCATTATCATAATTTTCCTGTTCGGGAACCTTAGACCACCCGTTAAAAAAATCTATTGACTGTACTATGTCAGGATTCCAGATCGGTTTTGGAGTATTTCCGTAATGTTGTATATAACAATCTCTTAATCCTGCCACAGCAGATCCTTTTGTTCCATCGACCTGTATTGTTAGCAGATCATCACGGCGCACCCTAACAGTCCAGGATGAATTAAAATGTGCAATAATACCGTTATCAAGTTCAAAAGTTGCGTATGCCGAATCATCGGCAGTACAATTGTATGGTTTACCGCTCTCATCGAATCTTTTATCTATATGTGTTGCTCCAAGACAGGATACAGCTTTTACCTTTCCAAATACATTATCAAGAACATACCTCCAGTGGCATAACATATCCAAAATTATACCTCCGTCATCTTCCTTACGGTAGTTCCAGGAAGGACGTTGTGCCGAAATAGTTTCCCCTTCAAATACCCAGTATCCGAATTCTCCTCTTACCGAGAGAATTCTCCCGAAAAATCCCATTCTGATCAGTTTCTTCAGTTTTATGATACCGGGCAGCCAGAGCTTATCCTGTACAACACCGTTTTTAAGGCCGGCATCACAACATAATTCATAAAGCTCCATAGCGGTTTTTGTATCTATTGCTACCGGTTTTTCGCAATAGATATGTTTTCCCGCTTTGATAGCTTTTCTGACAGAATCAGCTCGTTTTCCTGTTGTCTGTGCATCAAAATAAATCTGATAACTTTTATCTGTCAGTACCTCATTAAGGTCAGTACTCATTTTCGTTATTCCTGACAGGGAACAAAGCTTTTTCAGTTTATCCCCGTTCCTTCCCACAAGAACAGGATCGGGAATAATGGTTTCGCCGTTAGCACATTTTACGCCTCCCTGTTTTTTTATTTCGATAATTGATCTGAGAAGATGCTGATTAGTACCCATTCTTCCGGTCACACCATTCATGATTATTCCTATCGTATGCTGTTTCATAACCTGTGTATTAAACAAATTTTATATAAGTAGATGTGATATTCTGAAGAAATGCAGCCTGATCCTGTTTCCAGTAAAAATTTGAAAATATCTCGACTTCAATAAAATCATTAAAACCTGTTCCATCAACCCATGATCTGATTTTTCTGATTGGGATACAACCTTCTCCCATCAGTCCGCGATCATTAAGCATATCTGTTGTTGGTGATTTCCAGTCGGACACATGGAAGGCAAACAGTGATCTGTTTTCACCGGAACGGATTATTTCTTTTTCCAGTTCCGGATCCCACCAGAGATGGTAAACATCGACAGCTACACCCACAAATGAGCTGTTCAGGATTTCAGCAAGATCGTTTGCCTGTGCAAGTGTATTGATGGCTGAACGTGTATCGGCAAACATTGGATGAAGAGGTTCTATGGCCAGTCTGACTCCGGCAGATTCCGCATCCGGAAGGATAGCTGCTATTCCATCATGGATCTGTTTTCGTGAATCTTCCAGCGATTGTGACGGGTCAGCACCACAAACAAGGATAATAAGGTCAGTTTCAAGTTCATATGCTTCCTCTATTGCTCTGCGATTGTCCTCTATTGCTGTTTTCCTCTTTGAAGATTCCCTAGCGGGGAAAAAACCTCCTCTGCAGAGAGAAACTATTTTAAGACCATGGTCACGCAACATACTGCCGGTTTGTTTTATATCTCTGCCTTTCAGTGTATCCCGCCAGACTGTTATTCCTTTAACGCCGCTTTTTGAGTAATTGAATGCAGCCTCTTCTATATTCCAGGGTTTTGTGGTAATTGTGTGGATACAGAGTCTGTTAAGATCGCTCAATTGTTCTGTATTCATCATAATATAATTTTATTTTTAATGCTATAATGCCTGTCCCGCTCAAGCGGGGGAACCCACATGACCGAAAATTATATTAATTACGTGTTTGTCTCGCCTAAGACGGGATGTTGGTTTCATCTGATATAACTGAAGTAATTATAATACGTTTCCTTATTTATGATTCTCTGGAGATAAAGGCAGGCTTCACGTATATGATAATCGCCCCACATACTTGATTCACCATTAGGTATTTTACTGCCTTCCGGAATATGATCCCAGCCGTTGGGTCTGTGATAGACCGAATGAAGAAGAAGACCCTGATGCTCTTCACATGTACTTAAATATGGTTCAGCAAGCAGAGTGTCAAGAATTTTAAGGCCTGCCTGCCAGTAACGGTTCCCGGCGTCAGTATCTCCCTTTTCCTTTAAAAAATGTCCAAGTCGTAACAAACCCTGTGAAGCAATTGCAGCAGCAGAACTGTCAACAGGCTCATAATCATTATAAGGATCAGCAGGTTTGTTAAAATGATCTTTCAGGAAAACAAGTCCCGGAGCTCCTGTATCCCAATATGGTACTCCATCAGACGGACTGTTCTTTATGTAAAAATCGCAGGTAACTCTGACTGCACGGGATATGATTTCACTAATGCTTTTTAATTCTTTTACTGAAGTTGACTCTGTTTCATCCAGAGTATCTATCCATTCAAGCTGTTCACTGAATCCGCATATTGCCCATGCCAGTCCGCGTGTCCAGGTTGTAAAGCATGAATAACCCTGTTGTGAATTGGGACAGCGGAAATTTCCATCTCTTGTATTAAAAACTGATTCGTGTACCGTCCGGCCAGGTTCGGTATCATAAATATCGCGTCTTTCACCATAATAAACCGAATATTTCGCAGTAGCCTTCAAATGTTCAAATGTCCGCCGGAGCAGATTAATCTTCATATCGCCTTCTCCCTGTAACATATGACCCAGCCGGTGACTGAGAACCAGAACCCGGCAGGTCCTTATTGTATCTACAAACAGTGAATGTGCGCCATTGAATGAATGTATAAATCCTCCATCTTTGACCGAAGTCCACCTGCCTGCCTGTACAGCTCCTGAGATTTTCAGAGCTATTTCATAAAAATTTTTTTCCCATTCGTTATAAGGTATTTTTCCTTCGTTCATCAGCCTTAGAAGATTTCCATAAGTGCTCACATTATTGAAACCATGGTCATGTACACCTGTATGACTTAAATGAGGCGCCATTTTCCCGAGTATCTTTTCCTTAGCATATTCCAGCATTTTTTTGTCGCCGGTGGCATCATAATGCAAAACTGCAGAACCGTACTGAAATCCCTGTGTCCACTCCGTCCATCCCCTGGTTGAATATTTACCCTTCATTGTAAAAACAGGAGAACCCTGAGATTCATCGTAATATTTGTCGATAAGGCCGATCTTATGCCCCGAAATATCCCAAAAATTTCTGAGCTTGTCTAAAAGATCAACTGAACTTAGTTTTTTGTCAATGCTGATCATGATCAAGAATGGATTATTAATGGATAAAAATAATTAAAAATAGATATGACTTTCGCTGAAACGAGGATTAACTACATTATTATAAATTGAACCAAAAATATAGGTCAGTTCAATACATCTTTCTGTCCTGTTTCTTTTCTGTAACTCCCTTAGCCGAAATAATTTCCCGGCTTCGGTTTACATGTCTTTTTTGAGGTTGAAATGATTATTTATATGTGCAACTTCTCCATAAATCTCAAGAGATTGTTTTTTAAATATTCTGAAATCATGTTACTTATTTTCTTCTTCTGATTTGAATTGTTGCTCTGCAGACAGTCCGAATACCCGATAGTTCTATTTGTTTTTGACCTCTTCGCTCTCCTCCTCCTCTTCTTCTTCTTCTTCCTCTTCCATCCATTCATAAATGGGAGTCTGGGGACCTTCATTCCGGTAAATTACAGCAAGGAATATTCCAGAAATGAATCCGAGCATATGAGATTCCCAGGAGATGTTTTTATATACACCCGGAAATAATCCCCAGACCATTTCTCCATAAAGGAATACAATCAGTAAAGAAAGTGCGACTAGTCTGAAATATTTCCTTAATATGCCACTGAAGAAAAGAAATGAAGCCAGTCCGTAAACAAGTCCGCTTGCCCCTATGTGCCATGCTTCCCTGCCCCCGATCCAGACAAGAATGCCTGTAATTATAAAGGTACTTGAAAATATTTTTAGAGCAATTTCAGAATAGAAATAAAAAAGTGCCGTTGACAGGAGGAAAAGAGGAAGGGAATTATTCAGCAAATGCCGGAAATTGTCATGGATAAAAGGTGAGAGGATGATTCCGGGTAAGCCCCTTAAAGAAAGCGGATAGATACCAAGGTTTGAAAAATCTGTATCAAACAGTACTTCTGTTATTTTGGAAAATGTAATTAAAAAGATAGTAATTCCGGGTATTATCATACTTAGAAGGAGTTTTTTTTTAAAAAAAGCTCCTTCCGGTATAGCGGAATGGTTTTCTCCGGTCATATTTAATTTTTTATCCTCTGCCAGGAAATACTATACCGGCACCTTTCCTTATACGGTCAAGTGTTTTTATCAGGTCATAGCTGAATGACAAAGGTACAATGGTACTTTCGATTCTGCCTTCATCGAGACATTTCATTACTTCCTCAGCTTCCCAGTGATATCCCATTGCAGGCGGACTGAAAACATATTCTTCCTTTTCATGCCCGTGGAGGGAAAGTATAACTCGCTGGTTCATATCTCTGCCTCTCGATACAGTGAGATTACCTTTTTCACAGTATATTTCGCAGCCAATGCCTATTGAGGTTCTGAAAGAACTGTACAGTGAAGCCATTTTGCAATCTTTGTAAGTGAATATTACGCTGAGCGATTCTTCCGAACCTGTCTGTCCGAAAACTGCAGCTGCTTTTATACCTGAAGGGACACCAAGAAAAGTCAGGGCATCAATTACCGGATATATACCTATATCAAGCAAAGATCCGCCCCCAAGTGCAAGATTGAACTTGCGGTCATTGGGATCAAAAGGAGGAATGAAAGAGAAATAGCCATCAAGGTAGTTTATCCTACCAAGAACACCTGACTTTATTATTTCATGAGCTTTCTGATAAAACGGCTGAAAGGGTGGCCAAAGAGCTTCCATGAGAAAGAGATTCCTTTTCCTGGCTTCATCTATCATCTCCTTCACCTCTTTTGAATTCATCGCAAAAGCTTTTTCACAGATCACATGCTTACCGTGTCTGAGACATAACATAGTGTGTTCATAATGAAAAGAGTGAGGTGAGGCTATGTATACTATTTCAAGCTCCGGATCAGCCACAAGCTCTTCATAGCTTCCGTAATAATTACTGAAACCATAATCCCTGGCAAAAAGTGTTGCTCTCTCAATATCGCGTGAACCTACAGCATAAAGCTCGGCATTATCAAGTACCTTCAATGCTCTTGTAAATTTCGCCGACATTTTCCCGGGAGCAAGAATACCCCATTTGTATTTCTTCATAGCTTAAATATTACATAATAAATGTACATGAAAAATCTTTATTGATACATGAGCGAATAAAAATCCAGTCCATTGTTTATGGCTTCCGCGTGTTTGTGACACATTCATATATCGGAGCAAGTTAATTTTTACATTATGCACAAAACAAGCGGACTGGAAGTACACAAAGATACAATTATCTGTTAAAACAGATGCCGGACGGAAAAGCGATGTAAAAGATGCACAATGGATAGCAACCCTGTTGAATAAAAGTTAAGTAATTAAACAATTAAATGCTTACGTTCTGCATTGTTATTTCTCCGGCAGAAATGAAGCTTGCGAGTGTCATAATTAAATAATTAGATATACAATATTGTTATAAAATATTTTAAAAATTATAGTACAATGTATAGCATAGTAGTAAAAAATATATATATCTTTGCAATGTAATATTATATGTTAAGGATAGTAGTATAATTTTAAAAAAAATGAAAATAACGGTAAGCATAAATTTGGGAGGTTATTCATTTGACATTGATGAAGATGCATACAGTGAGCTTAAGAGGTACTTAAAAAATCTTGAGTTTCATTTTGCAGTTGAGGAGAGTTTCTCTGAAATACTTTCTGACATTGAAGCCAGGATTGCGGAACTGTTCCGTGCAAGGTTATCGTCTTACAGGCAGGTGATCTCCATGGAAGATGTTATCTATGCGATTTCGGTGCTTGGTAAGCCTGAAGATTTTTCAGATGAGGATAAAGATACGGGAAAGAGCAGGTTCTCATCACCCGGGTATCACAGGATGTACCGCGATCCTGACCGCAGGATAATCGGTGGGGTCTGTTCTGGTATCGGGGCATACTGGAGTCTTGATCCGTGGATCGTAAGAATAATCTTCATTGCCCTCATATTTGCCGGGGGACTGGGAATACTTATATATTTTGTTTTATACATAGTAATTCCCGAAGCCCGTACCACTTCACAAAAGATAGAGATGAAAGGAGATCCGGTGAATATTAAAAACATTACCGATGCGGTTAAGGAAGAATTTGAGAGAGTAAGGAAGAATATGAAAATATAGAGAAATGAGTAAGGATGAATTAAGAGGAGGCATATTGTAAAATTAATTGTTATGGATCTGGAAAACACTAAAGCACAAATGCGCAAGGGCATACTGGAATACTGTATTTTGTCGGTAATTTCCAGGGGATCAAGTTACGCGAGCAATATAATAAAAGAGCTTAAGGAGGCGAAGGTGATTGTTGTTGAGGGCACACTTTATCCTCTGCTGACACGACTCAAGAATTCCGGACTGCTCAGTTACCGGTGGGAGGAATCACAACAGGGACCTCCAAGAAAATACTATGAACTTACTGCCCGGGGTAAGGATTACCTTATCAATCTTGACAGATCATGGGATGAACTGGTAGAATCGGTCAATATGGTACGGATAAGATAATTAATTAAGCGAATCTTAAAACTGAAAAGTAATGGATAAAACTATTAATATAAATCTGGGAGGCGTACTGTTTCACATTGATGAAGAGGCTTACAGGATTCTCAGGGATTATCTGCAGGCTGTCAGCGACAAATTAAAAAATTTACCAGGGAGTAGTGAAATTCTTGATGATATTGAATTGCGAATAGCCGAAATCTTTCTTTTGCAGAAATCAACTGCCGGAGTAATAAGCAGGGCAACTGTGGAGGATATGATCAATATTATCGGTAATCCCAATGATTTCAGTCAGCCCGGAGATGAGAAAGCAGAAGCGTTCAGTCCAAGAACATATGGGAAAAAAATGCAGAGAAACAGCAATGACAGGATAATTGGCGGTGTATGCAGCGGCATTGGAAATTATCTCGGTGCTGAGCCGGTATTATTAAGGATCTTTTTCATTATCCTGACATTGATGTTTGGTATCGGGATACTGGTTTACCTTGCTTTATGGCTTGCACTTCCCGCAGGTGAAACCTTACCTGTTCCCCAAAACCAGGCTGTCAGATCGCAAGGTTATGGATTCATTTCCGCAAAGGAAGATGGTTCTTATAAGGTAACAGGCGATATAGGGAATGCTTTCAATGAGATCTTCAGGGCAATAGTAAAATTCACCTGGATAATAATAAGGATCCTGATAATTTTTCTGGGTATATCTGTTGTAGTGACCGGGTTCCTGGCGATTGCAGCCTTTATTATGGTATTTGTTTTCAGGTTTCCGGGAGAATATTCAGTAGGTTCTGCCGGCTTTAAAATTGCCTATCTACCTGATTTTCTTAATTATGTTGTGACACCGTCTTTGGTACCATGGATAAAGGCATTGACAATAATTGCTGTTATTATCCCCCTATTGGTGATGATTTACCTGGGTATAAGAATGATATTCTGGTTCAGGGCAAAAGATGGTGCATTTTTACTTACGGGTCTGATAATCTGGGTTATGGCTGTTGCCATCTTATCAATAATGCTTTTCAATGAAGGATTAAGTTTTGTTGAGACCGCCCGTTTTACAACTAAGGAATACTTTAAAACAGTGCCGGATACAGTGTATTTAAAACTGGATTCAAAAGTCTCGGATCTTCAGTTTGATAATGAAATAAGTTTCGGTGACGAGGGATATTATATATTCGTTAAAGAGGAAAACAAACAGATTTATGTCAGATCGTATTTTAATGATATAACATTTTCAGAGGGAAGGCCGGCATTTGTGGAAATAACAAAACGTTCAAACGGAAGATCAAAAACTGATGCTGCCCGTAATGCTGAGAAATTGTTGTATAATTATAAGATATCCGGAGATACATTATTCATTGATGAATATTTCACTTATTCTGAAGGTTCCAAATGGTCATTTGATGAGATAAGAGTTGATATTGTCCTTCCACGGGGGACCATACTATATCTGGATAAGACAGCAGATAATTTACTTAGAAATAATCGTGACTATTTTATCAGTGATCCGTCAGACAGGTATCTGGTCGTTACTGAAGACGGGGCGGAATACCCCAAGTCCCGTGATTACAAAAAGTTTTAACTTCCTTGTTCATTCCTTTATATTCAGCAGATCCGGTATCGGTATTGGTGCCGGATTTCAATTATGAAAATGTAAGAATAGCCTGGATGAATTCAATTCAGAAACAATTCGTCATCATCAGCCACGAACATTCTGGTGCTTTTTGAGTATGTTCCTTCAACAGGGTCAGGATAAATAAGTTCGAGATAAAAAGCTCTGAATCCCATATCAGGGTGATCGACCGTAACATTTATAGAGTTGTAATCAGCATATACGATATTTTTTCCCCGGAATTGATTGTCCCTGAAATCCCTGTCAGGTGAATCGCATATCCAGAGATTAACTTTTTTAAGTTCGGGAGATGCTTTTACAGTCAGATCAGTTTTATCAGTATAAGATTCAAGCTGCCACTCACAGGCAGGATGATTTTTCTTGTTAACTGTCAGATTAAAAAAAGCGCTTATAGCTTTGATTGCACCGGCTCCATCGCCCAGGCTATGACCTACATTTGGTTCATAGTGAATATAATTTTCTCCCGGGATATCATTATAATATTTTTTTATAGCATCGACGGGCCAGTATTCGTCATTTGTACCTATTATTATCATTTTGGGCATTATAAGTGAAGCCCGGTAGGAGTAAGGGTCGATCATTGTTGCAATATCTTTTCCTTCCTGGCTTTCCAGGTCCTGGGCTATTCCCAGTTTAACGTAATCTTCTATCTGTTCGCTGTAATTACCCCATACCTCTTTATGATAAGGAATACTTACCGGCATGTTAAGTACATCTATTACCATCGGGGCAATGGCCAGAACTCTTTTATCCTGTGATCCTGTCAGCCATGTTGTCCATCCTCTTTTTGAAGCACCTGTAACAACAAATCCGGAAATACTATGATTCAATACTTGTTCTGAATATTCCTGTATCGCATCCATAGCTTTTATTGCACTTTTTGTCATCGGAAACAGAAGAGGCCATGTATAGTCCCGGTCATTTTTATAATTATGAAGGGTGTATGAGATAAGGGCATCCTCTTTCAGATCGTCATACAGGGGTTGATTAGGTACCTGTGAAATAATAGCGACTACGGCATTGTTTTTTGCTGAAACCAT
This sequence comes from uncultured Rikenellaceae bacterium, assembly GCA_964587405.1. Classification (GTDB taxonomy): domain Bacteria; phylum Bacteroidota; class Bacteroidia; order Bacteroidales; family VadinHA17; genus LD21. The sequence goes on along the minus strand of CAZPMM010000021.1, from coordinate 1,523 downwards.
TGAGAGTTTTTTGAAAATCTCATTATCCTTATCCTGCCAGTTTGGTTCGCCATTCCTGTTGCTGCCTCCTGTGATAAACAGCAAAGCACCTTCTGACGGAGTTCCTGCCGGATAGATTATTGTCAGCTGATGCATCCATGTATATTTACGCCATTTTTGTGAAATAAGTTTCAGAACAGCTATACGTAGATCGTCAGAAATGAATTCTTCCTTTATTTCCCAATTGTATGAGCTGTCATCTGAGTTTATGTAAGCCTCAAGTGCAGTTTCGGGACTGACATGGGTCTGATTGCCTGTACATGCATATAATGCCAGCGACAGTACAAAAAGCAGATAAATGATTTTTTTCATTTTGAGAATATTTAGTGAATAGCTGACGCCAGTATTTCAAAAGGAATTTATATGTTTATATAAATGATATTTCATTTCTTTGGAATTCATAAAAAATAGTAAATTGCTAAACAAAATTACAACAAGTTTAACCAAAAGAAAATTAATTTTATGTCACTATCATTGAAAGGTACCAAGACAGAACAAAATCTGTTGAAATCTTTTGCAGGTGAATCACAAGCCAGGAATCGTTATGAATTTTTTGCCAGTGTAGCCCGGAAAGAAGGATTTGAGCAGATTGCAAATATTTTTCAGGAAACTGCTTTACAGGAAAAAGAGCATGCCAAAAGGTTTTTCAAGTTCCTTGAAGGCGGTATGGTTGAGATAACTGCTTCATATCCGGCTGGTAATATTGGAACTACAAAGGAGAATCTAAAAGCTGCAGCTGAAGGGGAACATGAGGAATGGAATGATCTTTATCCACATTTTGCTGAAGTGGCAAAAGCTGAAGGTTTTCCTGAAATTGCTACAGCTTACAAGATGATAGCAAAAGTTGAGGCCGAACATGAACGCAGGTATTTAAAGCTTCTCCAGAATGTTTCTGAGGACAAAGTATTTATGAAGGATGGTAAAGTATGGTGGAAATGCATTAACTGCGGATATGTTTATGAATCGGCAAAAGCATATGAAACATGTCCGGCATGTCTGCATCCCAAATCATATATGCAGCTCCTCGAAAATAATTATTGATCTTTATTCTCTTTTTTCCAGAGGTATATAATCTCTGGTACCATAAACATTCTTGAATGCCGGCCTGATAATTCTTTTTGCAGAGAAGGTCAGTTCTTCGATTCTGTGAGCGCACCATCCTGCTATTCTGGCCATGGCAAAAAGAGGTGTATAGAGTTCTTTTGGGATACCGATACAGGAATAAACGAAGCCTGAATAGAAGTCGACATTGATACAGACCACTTTTGCTGATTTTTCACCTTTGAATTGTCTGAACACTTCAGGGGTAAGTTTCTCCACGAGTGCATAGAGTTCAAATTCATCAATTTTACCGACTTCCTTTGCCAGTTCTTTTGCCTTTTCTTTAAGCAGAACGGCTCTGGGATCGGATATTGTATATACAGCATGGCCGATACCATAAATGATACCTGTGTGATCATTTGCTTCCCTGCGTAATATTTTCA
>CAZPMM010000020.1:0-11429 GCA_964587405.1 uncultured Rikenellaceae bacterium | reverse complement strand
TATTACAAAAGATTGAAGAATAAAGAAATAAGCCCGGATTATTTGTTTCCATTTTTCTTTCAAGATGAAGAACCGGTTCTCCTTTCTTCATTTCAAGCAGACGACTTATTTTTGATGATGCGGGAATAGCCTTGATCCTCTGCTCCCCTCCCTTTATCTCAATCCGGTAATATTCCCTGAGTATCCTGAACAGTGATTGATTCTCAAACTTACGCGAGGTAATCCTTGGAAGATTGACATTGGCAATATAGCTTATATCATAAAAAATGGGGATATCATCAAGCAAACGCAGTCTTTCCATATAAACACATCCTGATTCCTCCTCCAGTTCTGAAAGAGAGAACATAAAATCATCATTCCATGGTACAATAACAGGCTTCACTATGATCTTTGTCTTAAGATTACGGTCACCAACTGCCGATGTTGTGCCCGAAACAGATAATATTCCTATTTCCCTTGGCAGATGATGAACAATACTCCCCTTTCCCTGATGACGTCTTATGAAACCATCATTCGCAAGATTACTCAGGGATTGTCTTACAGTAGGCCGGGTCATTCCATAAAGCTGGCATAATTCATTCTCCGACGGAAGCAGATCCCCTTCTCTGTAAACCCCGTCAATAATATGCCTCCGGAGTATCTCGTAAAGCTTTTTATACTGTGGTATTTTCCCCGGCGATTTCATTTCCGAAATAATTTCCTGTAAATATATTATTTTTTACTTGTTAATACAAGTTATTTATTTTATTTTTGTACACTTTGATACTTAATGATATGCCCCTTTTTATTATAAAATTAACTTGACTTATTATAACAAGTTCAATGACAATGTTTAAGCCGGGCAATTATAAATAAGCAATAATTGATCGAAAATATTTTTCAAAAATTATATATTAAATAATCAAGAACAAAATGGCCACACCGGTAACAATGCCAAAGCAGGGACAATCAGTTGAGACATGTATAATAACCCGCTGGTTTAAAGGCACAGGCGACAAAGTTTCAACAGGCGATATTTTATTTTCCTATGAAACAGATAAGGCAGCATTTGACCTTGAATCTCCTGCTGATGGTATACTGCTTGACATTTTTTTCGAAGAGGGAGATGAAGTTCCCGTGTTGGTGAATGTTGCGGTAATAGGCGAAAAAGGTGAAGAAACAGAATCTTTCAGACCGCAAACCTCCGTGTCTGAAGACAAAGCTGAAGCACCAAAACAGACTGAAGTGAAAGCCACATCCGCCATAATTCAGCCTGCAGAAGTGATAATATCTGCCGGAACTCATATAAGGATATCACCAAGAGCAAAACGATTGGCACAGGAAAAAGGTATAAACTACAGTTTGATATCGGGTTCGGGTCCCAATGGAAGAATAATAGTCAGCGATATAGAAAGATCTATCACGGAACTTGTAAATCAGACAAAAACTCCTGTCAGTCCGGGAACTGAATTCACTGAAGAAGCTGTATCAAATGTAAGGAAGTTGATAGCCAAAGCAATGCACAGTTCACTTCAGAATTCGGCACAGCTGACTCACCACATGAGTGCTGATGTAAGAAGACTTCTTGAAGCGAGAAAAAGAAACAAGGAAGCGGTAGCGTCCGGTTCCGAATCTGTCGAGATCACTCTTAACGATATGGTATGCTGGTGTGTTATAAGGGCATTGGAAAAATTTCCGGAAGCTAACAGCCATTTCCTTGATGATAAAATCAAGATCTTTAACAGGGTGCATCTCGGGCTTGCTGTTGACACAGCCAGAGGCTTAATGGTGCCGGCAGTCAAAAATGCCGACCTGCTTAACCTGAAAAACCTTGCAAAAGAACTCCGTTCAGTGGCTGAAGCCTGCAGGAGGGGAAATATCAATCCTGAACTTATCCAGAGCTCTTCAGCTTCATTTACTGTCTCAAACCTGGGAAACTATGGAGTTGAAATGTTTACACCTGTAATAAACCTGCCACAGGTTGCTATACTGGGAGTCTGCACTATTATAAACAGACCTGCAGACCTTGGTAATAATACATTCGGATTTGTCCCTTATATGGGCTTTTCTCTAACATATGATCACAGGGCTATTGACGGAGGACCTGCTACATTGTTCCTGAAAGAGATAAAAGAACAGATTGAGAGTTTTAAGGTTGAATGAGCAATGAACAAAAATGATTGCTTAGTTCCGTTTTAGTAAACCTCCGGCAAGTTTTCAACATTCTGAAGCGGAACTCGCAATGAGAGTACAATACAGAACAAACATAAATAACACGTAAATAAAATGCCAAAGAGTCAGATCATCATTCCGGCTGAAGTACGGAAACCCCAGTTTATTGAATTCGGAAAGATTCCCGTTAATCAGTATGCCAAAACCATTGAAGAAGAAAAGCTTAACTATTCCAATTCCGATTTTATCAGGATATTCAGGGATATGGTGATAATCAGGGAATTTGAAACAATGATCAACCTGATCAAAACAAAGAATGAGTATAATGGAATCAGCTATAATCATCCCGGACCTGCACATCTTTCGATAGGCCAGGAAGCTTCTGCCGTCGGAATGGCATACAATCTTGGCATCGAAGATTTTATTTTCGGATCACACCGCAGTCATGGAGAAATACTTGCCAAAGGATTATCTGCAATTCATAAACTTGATGAAGATACTCTTTATACGATTATGAGCAATTATTTCAGCGGTACAGCTCTCAGAGTTGTTGAGAAAGGATTTCAGGGAGAGATAAAGGATCTTTCAGTTCGTTTCCTGTTATATGGTGTTCTTGCTGAAATATTTGCCAGGGAAAACGGCTTTAACAAAGGACTGGGAGGTTCAATGCATGCTTTTTTCACTCCTTTCGGTATTTACCCGAATAATGCCATTGTAGGAGGATCAGGAGACATATCTGTTGGAGCTGCATTATACAAAAAGATAAACAGGAAACCCGGAATTGTTGTTTGCAATATAGGCGATGCATCAACAGCATGCGGTCCAGTTTGGGAAGGCGTCTGCTTTGCCACTATGGACCAGTACAGAACACTATGGGAAGGTGAATACAAAGGTGGATTACCTTTGATATTCAACATCATGAACAACCTTTACGGTATGGGCGGACAAACGATGGGTGAAACCATGGGATTTGGGATACTTGCCCGTCTCGGAGCCGGCGTCAACCCCGAAATGATGCATGCTGAACGGGTAGATGGCTATAATCCACTGGCAGTAATAGATGCTTTCAAACGTAAAATGAAAGTCCTTGAGGATAAAAAAGGACCGGTACTCCTTGATACCCTTACCTACAGGATAAGCGGGCACTCACCATCAGACGCTTCATCATACAGAACTAAAGAGGAGATCGAATTATGGCAGAATGAAGATTCAATAATCTCTTACGGAAACCTGCTCGTTAAGGCCGGAATAACAAGCCAGAACAAGCTCGATGAAATAAGGGAAGACATAACTGATCTGACAACACAAATACTCAGACTCACTGTCGATGATGAAGTATCTCCAAGGCTTGATCTGGACAAAAATCCGGATCTTATCGGCAAAATGATGTTTTCATCAGATTCGAAAGACAGAATGGGAGAAGGTATACCAGAAACACTTTTACCTTATGAAGAAAATCCGCGTGTAAAATCCCTTAAGGCAAAAGAGAGATTTTATAAAGACAAAGAAGGCAAACAGGTATCAAAATCAAAATTATTTCAGCTCCGTGACGGTATATTTGAAGCTATTATCGACAGGTTCTACAAAGATCCGACACTGGCAGCATGGGGTGAAGAAAATCGCGACTGGGGCGGAGCATTTGCTGTATACCGGGGATTGACAGAAGCTCTGCCTTATCACAGGCTGTTTAACACGCCAATATCAGAAGGAGCTATCGTCGGGACTGCAATAGGCTACTGTATGTGTGGAGGAAGAGTGATTGCCGAAATAATGTATTGCGATTTCCTTGGCAGATCGGGTGACGAGGTCTTTAACCAGTTGCCCAAATGGCAGGCCATGAGTGGTAATCTGATCAAAATGCCCGCGGTAATAAGAGTTTCAGTAGGTTCAAAATATGGTGCACAACATTCACAGGACTGGTCATCATTAACAGCCCATATACCCGGACTTAAGGTAATATTCCCGGCAACACCTTATGATGCAAAAGGACTGATGAATGCGGCATTACAGGGGACTGATCCGGTAATCTTCTTTGAGAGCCAGAGAATCTATGATATGGGTGAGATGTTTCACGAACCAGGTGTACCTGAGGGTTATTATGAAATACCCATTGGTGAACCAGATATCAAAATGAAGGGTGATGATATCACTATTTTAACCATTGGAGCTACTCTTTATCCGGTTATGAAAGCTACCGGAATCCTGAAAGAAAAATACGGACTCTCAGCAGAGATTATTGATGCAAGAACTCTTGTTCCTTTCAATTATACTCCTGTTATTGAATCAGTTAAAAAGACCGGCAAGATACTTCTTGCCAGTGATGCCTCATCTCGAGGATCTTTCCTGAAGGAGATGGCACAAACTATAACGGAACTTGCCTTTGATTATCTCGATGCTCCGCCTGTTGTTGTCGGTTCACGTAACTGGATCACCCCGGCACATGAAATGGAAGAATACTTCTTCCCTCAACCTGAATGGATAATAGATGCGATACATCAGAAAATAGTCCCGCTGAAAAACCATTCACCGCGGCATGATTTCTCTGATGAGAAAACTATTACTCTTAACAGGGAAGGAGTATAAAGGATAAATCCGAATCTCCTCATAAAAGAACATTTATTATTGGAATAAATCCATATACTTTTGAACCTCTCCGCAATATCAGAAAATTGGATGTGCCACAAAACGCAAAAAGGTACATAGTTTTACAAACTACTAACTAATAACCTCTTATACTTGGCATAACTTTGCTTCTGCTATATAGCTTATTTAAAAACTTTCAAATCCTGTCATGTTTTAAGCAGTAGAGATCCAAAGAGGTTCACTGAGTTCAAAAGAGGTTTTATTCATTATAACTCTGTGACTTCTCTTTGAAACTTTTTTGTAAGCAATAGTTATCCTTGTTGATGTTCCCATATTTATTGAAAGGTGCAAACTTTGTAGCAAAAATTTATCTTTAAAAGTGGATTCACTTTTTAATATCTTTACGGTAAGAAATTATCCTTACTATGGAGCAGATAATTGAAAAAATCAGGAGCAAATCGAGTTTCATTATTGACATGGATGGCGTTATTTACCATGGCAACAAGCTCTTACCCGGTGTTAATGAATTCGTGTCATGGATGGAAAATTCAGGAAAGAAATATCTGTTCCTGACCAATGCCAGCGAGCGTACTCCGAAAGAATTACATGAAAAGCTTAAAAGGCTGGGGATAGAAGTCAGTGAAGATCACTTTTATACCAGTGCACTGGCCACAGCAAGTTTCCTGGCAAGTCAGAAACCGAATGGCAGTGCGTATATAATAGGTGATGCGGGATTGATACATGCATTATACAGTGCAGGTTATACTACCAATAATGTAAATCCCGATTATGTTGTTGTGGGTGATACTCATAGCTATAATTTTGAAAAAATAGAACTTGCCGTAAATCTGGTATTAAAAGGTGCCAGGCTGATAGGTACCAATCCGGATATTAGCGGTCCTGTTGAAACAGGTATTACTCCTTCAACCAAGGCTTTGATCGCTCCTATTGAAATTGTTTCAGGTAAAAAAGCCTATTTTGTAGGGAAACCTAATCCTCTTATGATGCGTATAGCTCTTCGTAAGCTTGGTGCCAAACGCGAAGATACAATTATTATCGGCGACAGAATGGAGACCGATATAAGATGCGGCCTTGAATCTGAAATAGATACTCTCCTGGTACTGAGCGGGATCACAGCAAAGGAAGATATTGACAAGTTCCCGTATAAACCTCATTACATACTGAAAGGTGTAAACGAATTAATATGAGTGTCTTTATGTGACGCACCTGAGGACATACCTTAAGAAGCATTGAATTGGTAAAAAATAACTAATAAGCAATCATCAAAGTGAAGAACAATTTTCTCAAAAGCCTTCCATGGCATGATGAACTGATAAAAAAGATAAACACAGCAGGTATTCCCTCTTACAGGGAAGCAAATAGTCATATCCACACTCCATATTCATTCAGTGCTTTTGACTCTCTCGAAACTGCATTCAGAATGGCCCGTGAAGAAAACATAGCAGTATTGGGTATTAACGATTTTTTCGTTAGCGATGGTTATTCTGCTTTTCATGACGGTTGTGTCAGAAATAATATATTTCCGCTGTTTAATATTGAGTTTATCGGATTATTAAAGGAAGAACAAAAAAAAGGTATAAGAATAAACGATCCGAATAATCCCGGAAGGATATATTTCTGCGGAAAAGGTCTTGACTACCCTTTTTCACTTAACTGGATACTCAGGATGAAGCTTATGAATGTCATCAGGGAAAGCCAGGATCAGATGAAAGCTATGATAGTCAGGCTTAATGAACTCATTAAACCAATAGATCCATCCCTGTGCTTATCGTATAAAGAGATAAAGAAAGAATTCGCGAAAGATCTTGTAAGGGAACGTCATCTGGCTAAAGCTTTGAGATCGATGGTGCTAAGGAGCTACAACAATCCCGGTGAACAGTTGAAATTCATTGAATCTCTGTACGGAAATAAAAAAGCAAAAGCTTCTATTTCTGATCAGGCAGCATTCGAAAACGAGATAAGATCAAATCTTCTGAAAGCCGGTGGTCCTGCATTTGTAGAAGAAAATGAAAGATCCTTTCTCGATCTTAAGAAACTTATCACCATTATAAACAAAGCCGGTGGAATTCCATGTTACCCTGTGCTGCTGGATGATGCTTCGGGAAAATACACTGAATTTGAAGCTGATGTTGAAAAGCTTCATGAGTCTCTTTCGGCACTTGGCATAGGATGTATTGAACTGATACCGGGCCGAAACGATCTTTCAATACTCAGGACTTTCTGTGAATTCTTCGATAAAAAAGAATTTATCATCACATTCGGCACAGAGCACAACACTCCGGAGCTTATTCCGCTGACAATCACCGCACGTGGAAAAAATCCTCTTGATGAAAGACTGAAAGAAATTGCATGGGAAGGAGTATGTGTTATCGCAGCGCATCAATACCTGCGTGCACATGACAGACAGGGTTATGTACTGGATGACGGAAAACTCTCCACAGATCAGAAAAAAGACCTTGCAGAACTTGGCAGATGTGTCATTGAATACTATTTAAACAGGAAAAAATATGAAACCGGAAATTAAGGAACTTATTGAAATATCACGTTTTTATGGAGCAGATAAAGAATATGTTATAGCTGGTGGCGGAAACACATCCTACAAAGACGAAAATACTATCTGGGTAAAAGCCAGTGGTCAGGCTCTTGCTGAACTGACTGAAGAAGGACTTGTTACGCTCAGCAGGGAAAAGCTCAGGGAAATATCGGAGAAAAAATATCCTGAAGATCCAATACTGAGGGAAGACCAGGTGAAGACAGATCTTTATAATTGTATAACCGGTCATTCTGCAAACAAAAGACCTTCTGTTGAAACATCACTTCATGATCTGATAAGATACAGTTACGTTGTTCACCTCCATCCTACTCTGATAAACGGAATACTATGCTGCCGGAATGCAAGAAATATAAGCGCTAGGCTTTTCGGAGACAAAGCATTGTTCCTTCCATATACAGATCCAGGCTATATCCTCTTTAAAACCCTTGAATCTGAAATATCGGTTTACAGAGAAAAGCATTCAACCGATCCTAAAATCATATTCCTTGAAAATCATGGTGTTTTTGTAGCTGCAGATACAACATCGGAAATAAAGGATATTTATAAAAATATAATTAAATCCGTTGAAAAAGAGATCCCCCGGGTGGACAAGATTGAAAATCTTCCCTATAATCCTGTAATGGATAAAGTTTTACCCTTAATCAGGATGATCCTTTCGGAAGATAAACCAAAAATAATAAGATACAGGCATAATTCACTGATCGCTCAATATTACAAATCGCAACAGGACTTCCAGAAGATCTCCCTGCCGCTGACACCGGATAATATTGTTTATTGTAAAACAAGGTATCTTTATATTGAACATTCTTCAACTGCCGAAAAAATAATCGATTCATTCAGGAGTCAACTTCCCCGTTTTAAGAATGAATACGGATATCTGCCAAAACTCATCGTTATAAAAAATATGGGCATATTTGCCGTTGAAAATAGTCTGTCAACGGCGGAAACAGTCCTCGACGTTTACGAAGATCTGATAAAAATAAGTTATTATGCTTCCAGGGCTGGCGGAATTAAATACCTCAGTCCTGAACAAATTGCATTCATTGATAAGTGGGAAGTTGAGAATTACAGAAGAAAAGTAGCAACATCAAGTGTTCCGGATGATAAACTGACAAACAAGATTGCTATTGTTACCGGCGGAGCCCAGGGTTTTGGTGCAGGAATTGCGGAGTCGCTATACAAACTCAACCTGAATGTGGTTGTCGCAGACCTTAATGAAGAAAAAGGAAAAAACTTCGTTTCACATTTATCTGCGATTAAATCGTTGGGAAAAATTATATTTAAGAAAACGGATGTTTCTGATCCCGTTTCAGTTAAAGAACTTGTAAGCTTTACGGTCAGCGAATTTGGCGGACTGGATCTGATGATAAGTAATGCCGGTGTGTTAAAAGCAGGCGGACTGGATGAGATTGAACCTGAAGTGTTCGCCGGAACAACAAATATTAATTATAACGGTTTCTTTTACTGTGCAAAATATGCTTCCGAGATAATGAAATTGCAGAATAATGAAAAACCGGATTATTTTACTGATATAATACAGGTCAATTCAAAATCTGGTCTGAGGGGAAGTAACAGAAACTTTACCTATTCCGGCACCAAATTCGGTGGTATTGGTCTGACCCAGTCTTTTGCCCTCGAACTGGCACCATACAGAATCAAGGTAAATGCTATCTGTCCGGGGAACTTTTATGAAGGACCTTTATGGTCAGATCCTGCTAACGGATTATTTGTTCAGTACCTGAAAGCCGGAAAAGTCCCGGGTGCAAAAACTGTGGAGGATGTACGCAAATTCTATGAAGATCAGGTACCTTTAAAACGCGGTTGCAAACTGGAAGATCTTGTCAAGGCTCTATTATACATTGTTGATCAGGAATATGAAACCGGACAGGCAGTTCCAGTAACAGGAGGACAGGTGATGCTGAGTTAAGATTAATGGTGAAAAATCAGATTTAAAACATGAAAACGAAAGCAGTAAGGATTTACGGGAAAAAAGACCTTCGGCTGGAAGAATTCGATCTGCCACCAATGAAGGAAGATGAGATACTGGCACAGGTCATCTCTGACAGTATTTGCATGTCATCGCATAAAGCTGCATTACAGGGAGCCGATCACAAACGTGTTCCCAATGATGTTCATATTAATCCGACGATCATAGGACATGAATTTGCGGGCATAATCCTTGAAGTCGGTGCTAAATGGCAGCATAAATTCTCAAAAGGTCAGAAATTTTCCATACAACCGGCAATGAACCAGACCGGCACACTGGATGCTCCGGGATATTCATTCCGTTATATCGGTGGTGATGCAACACATATCATTATACCGAATGTGGTAATGGAAGCCGATTCCCTCCTTCATTATGAAGGAGAAGCATTTTTTCCGGCTTCACTTTCAGAACCCATGTCATGCATCGTTGGTGCTTTCCATGCAAATTACCACACTAAGCCGGGCACCTATGTTCATGAAATGGGAATACGTAAAGGCGGGAAAATGGCAATCCTTGCCGGTGTCGGCCCTATGGGTCTGGGTGCAATTGACTATGCATTACACCAGGAAAGGAAACCCTCTTTTCTTGTCGTTACAGATATAGATGATTCACGCCTTGCAAGAGCTGCTTCTCTGTTCCCGCCTGAACATGCCGAAAAGGAAGGCATTAAACTGATGTATTTAAATACCGGAAAACTGAATGACCCTGTTGCACATTTAAGATATCTGTCGGGTGGCACAGGTTATGATGATGTATTTATCTTTGCCCCGGTTAAACAAGTCGTTGAACAAGGCGACTCGATACTCGGATTTGACGGATGCATGAATTTCTTCGCCGGACCTACAAATCCTGATTTCAAAGCAGAATTTAACTTTTATAATGTGCATTATGCTTTTACACATATTGTTGGTACTTCTGGCGGGAATTCAGCCGACATGAGGAAATCACTAGAGCTTATGAGTGAAGGGAAAATAAATCCTGCTATAATGATTACCCACATTGGAGGACTTGATGCAGCAATAGATACTACTCTCAACCTTCCCGACATACCAGGCGGGAAAAAACTGATCTATACCAATATTTCCATGCCTCTTGTCTCTCTTTATAAACTTGGTGAAAAAGGCGAAAAAGAGAATAACAGATTATATAAAAAATTGCACGAGATAGTATCAAAAAACGATTTTATATGGTCTCTGGAAGCGGAAAGATATCTTCTGGCAAATGCTAAACCGATTTAAAGCAATTCTTTCTTGTAATCCTCTGTGGAGTTTTTGTGGAAGTTCTTCTATTATCCTGTTACATAAATATCCATTAAATCATACATTCCAGGCTTGCTTATCAAACTTATCAGCAAAATCTGCTGAAATATAATTCTCATAACTAAGACAGACATCGGTAGCAAAATCGACACCTGTTGAGACAATGGAACTCCATTTCTCCTCTCCCATTTTGTCCAGATCATTCTTTCTTATACCATTTTTATAAATTGCTGCAATCATTCCGGCATTGAAATTATCCCCTGCACCTATAGTACTGACCGGAGTGATCTTCTTTACCGGAAACCTGCCTGTAAAAGAGGGAGTTCTTACATAAACACCTTCTGAACTTGCAGTATAAACCATACAATCTGAATAATTCCTGACAATTTCCCAGGCACTATCGGGAGATCCGGCATCAAATATATTTTTAAAATCTTCATCCGATCCCCTGATGATTGATGCCATCTGCATATTCTCAATTATCAGCGGTTTTAGCTGATCGAGCTCCGGAGCATGAGCATTTCTGAAATTTGGATCATATATCACCATTCCTCCATTTTCTGCAGATCTTTTAATAAACTGTACGAATCTGCTCCGGATTTCATGAGTTATCGCATAAATTGATCCGCATAAAATTATATCACCAGGATTTATTGAAGGGAAAATCATCTCCAGTCTGCGCTCAGGATAGTTTTTATAAAAAGTATAACTGGCATCATTATGTTCATTCAGCATAGCTATTGCCAAAGCTGTTTTTCCATCCGTATAACGGTCTGCAAAGCTGGTACTCACCCCGTTCTCTTTAAGGAAAGCATCTATCAGATTACCAATATCATCTCCGGCATATTCACTAATCAGTGCTACCGGCAATCCG
>CAZPMM010000019.1:0-11557 GCA_964587405.1 uncultured Rikenellaceae bacterium | reverse complement strand
GTTCCGAGTGTACGGAACCATTCAGGACCATATTGCATTATCACAGGTACATTCATCAGGGTCTCGACATTATTTATGACCGTAGGTTTCCCAAAAAGACCATATGATGTCGGATAAGGAGGTTTAAGCTGAGGCATTCCTCTTTTGCCTTCAAGGGTGCTGATCAGTGCAGTCTCTTCTCCGCAGACAAAGGCACCGGGTTCTTTTCGTAATACTATATCAAGTTTATAACCACTCGACATAATATTATGACCAATAAGTCCATAGTCCCTGGCTTTGTCTATTGCTTTCTGGAGCCTCTCCCTTGCAAGTTCAGAACCTCTCCTGAAGAACACTATTGCAGTTGATGCTGCTATGGCATAAGCTGCTATGGCAACCCCCTCAACAAGCCTGTGAGGATCACTTTCAAGCATTATTCTGTCGGTGAAAGAGCCTGGATCACTCTCCTTGGCATTACAGACAAGATAACGCGATGATGATGACGTGTTCAACGCCTGCTTCCATTTAAGCCCTGTCGGATATCCTCCACCACTCCTGCCCCTCAATCCGCTTCTTTCTATAATATCGCAAACTTCTTCGTATGTATAATGCCTAATCGCTTTAACAAATGACCTGTATCCGCCGCGGGCAATGTATTCTTCTATATTTTCCGGATCATAACATCCACAGTTGTTTAATATTACTCTTTTCTGATATGCAAAAAAAGGAAGTTCATCCATAAAAGGTATTCCCGGCCATAGCTCATATCCTGTACTACCTTGCTGGCCTACAAGATCATCCTCATTAATATCATTATGAAAGACACCATTGAGAAGAGGTTCCACCTTTTCTTCAGTAATATTCCTGAAAAAAAGTTTATTCTTGCCCGGGAGCTGTATTGCCATTAACGGTTCAAAATTCGCAGGTCCGGTACAACCAACTTTTACTACTACAGCATGGGGTACATTGTCATCTATATACGATCTTACGGCTGCATAAGTCTTTTCTGATCCTGCAATAACACTGCTGGTACCTGAAGAAATAAAAATTACCGGATTGTCGGTTTTATCACGACGTATTTGACTGAGAACCTTTTCCGTCTCAACCGGCAGGGTGTCAGATCCCAGCATAAGAACCTGCCCGGTCAGAAATTTTTTAAGATCTTTCATCTTAATCACTTTCGATAATATATCTTAACCTGCCCAGTATATCCAGGATCTGCTCAGGCTTTACTTTCGTATAATAACTTCCGTTAACCGTTATCAGGGGACCATTTGTACATCCTCCCATACAGGTCACAACCTCAAAACTGAACAGACCATCCCTGGATACCTGCCCCGGAACCAAACCCGTCTCTTCCCTTATTTTATTAATCACTGACTGTGATCCGTTCAGAAAACAGGATGTTCCATGACAGATCTTAATACATATCCGGCCAGCAGGTATGAATCGGAACTGATCATAAAAAGTGGCAAGTCCGTAAATCTTTGTTGTACTTAATCCAATAAAATTGCCGACTTTTATAATTATATCTTCCGATAAATAACCATGATCATCCTGAATCTCCTGAAGCAGCGGAATTAAGTCTTCACGTCTTCCGGACCGGTATTTTTTCATTATGGTTTGGATGTCTGTACTCATCAGGATAATTAAATAAGTTACACAAATATAATTATTTATTGTTAATAAATAAACATTGTTATTTTCTTAACAATATAGTAATAATATATTGATGACCAATGAGAATTATTATTATTTTTGAAGTTGTTATTATTAAAAAACAAGACCTGAAATGGCTACAGTTACAGAAATGCAGATATGTCTTGGGAGTTCCTGTTTTTCGAGAGGAAACAAAGAAGTTATAACATACATAAAAGAGTATCTTAAGCAGCATCATCTTGAAGACAAGGTTATTTTCAAAGGTTCCAGGTGTATAGGCAACTGTATAAATGGTCCGAATCTGAAAATAAATTCAAAAATCATTGAAGGGGTAACCCTGGCCGGAATAGATATTATTCTGGACAAAGAACTGGCAAAACTTAAATAATCTAATGAATAACAGAAAACCTGTTTTGATTATTAACGATTCGAAGTGCAGGAACTCATATTCATGTGTACGTGTTTGTCCTGTTAATGCTATAGAAGTCAGGCCTCAGAAAGTAAATCCCACAATTCTTCCGGACAAGTGTATAGGTTGTGGACTTTGTTATATTTCGTGTTCTCCATCCGCAATTGAATTCCGCGATTCAAAGGAAGAGGTAAAAGCACTTCTTTCATCAGGACGGAAAATAACAGCTCTGATAGAGCCAAGCATTGCATCGGAATTTGATGACATTACAGATTACAGGAAATTTGTAACGATGATCCGTTCACTTGGATTTGATTATGTTCACGAAGTCTCTTTTGGTGCTGATCTGATAGCAGCTCATTATGCTGATCTTTTCAGCAAGGCTGAAGGCAAGTATTATATAACAGCAAATTGTCCTGTTATTGTTAAACTTATAGAGAAATATCATCCTGATCTCACACCCAATCTGGCACCTCTTGTATCTCCAATGATTGCCACGGCAAAAATAGTAAAGGAACTTTATGGTGATGACAGTGCCACAGTTCAGATCGGACCTTGTATTGATGCCAAGGATGAAGCATTAATATACAAATCTGCAAATCTTATTGATGGTGTATTGACATTTATTGAATTGAGGCAGATGTTTGAAGAGTCAGGCATACAGGAAAGGCTCGTAAAAATGTCTGAATTCGATCCTCCATATGGTTATTGGGGTGCTCTCTATCCTCTTCCTGCCGGGATAATACAGGCAGGGGGACTCAAACGCGATATGGTTTCAAGCAAGGTCATTACCGCGTCCGGCAAAGAAGACTGTCTTGAAGCCATTCACGACTTTGACAAGCATATTGATACTATTCATCATCACTTCAATCTGTTTTTCTGTCATGGTTGTCTGCTTGGTCCGGGCATGGAAAATCATTCTGAGAGATTCCTCAGGAGGGCACTTGTAAGCAGTTATACTGAAAAGAGGATTTCAACTCTTGATAAGGATCTCTGGCAAAAGAACATGGATAAATGGATGAAACTGGACTTCTCAAGGAGTTTCACTCCTGATGACCAGAGGATACCTGAACCGCCGGAAGAGGCAATCAATGAGGTTATGAAGATTATCAGGAAAAATAATCCTGACGAAGAGCTTGACTGTGGCGCCTGTGGATATAAATCGTGTCGTGATTTCGCAGTTACGGTAGCTAAAGGACTGGCAATGCCTGAAATGTGCCATACATTCAATCTTCGTAACAAACAGGAATACATTGAAACCCTGAGACAGACCAACAAGAAGCTTGCTGAAACAAAAAAAGCGCTTAAAGAATCAGAGGAGACTGCCCTCAGAGAGAAAGAGATTGCTCAGAGTGCCTCAGATATGCTTAACAACATGCTTGAAAAGCTTCCTACTGGAGTTGTAATAGTGGATAATAACCTGAAAATACTGCACTCAAACCTAAGTTTTATCAATATAATAGGCGAAGATGCAAGAGCTATCTCAGAAATAATTCCCGGACTGACAGGTGCAGATATTAAAACACTGATCCCTTTCAATGTATATAACATGTTCACTTTTGTAATCAAGGAAGATGAACCGGTGGTAAGCAAGGATGTCCATTTCGACGATAAGATGCTCAACATTTCAATCTTCCCGATAAAGAAAAACAAGATGTGTGGTGCAATCATTAGAGACCTTTATTCCCCTGAAGTTCAGGGTGAAGAAGTTATTAACAGAGTTTCTGAGGTAATTGAAAACAATCTTGAAATGGTTCAGAAGATAGGATTCCTCCTGGGTGAAGGTGCATCAGAGACAGAAAAGATGCTTAATTCAATCATTGAGTCGTACAAGAAGAGGAGTAACATTAAAAACAACCGATAATCCATCATATTGGAACAGGATTTTTACATAGAGATAAACTCGCAGCAGCGCTATCATGATGGAGAAAGGATATCTGGTGATGTATTTCTGTACAGATATATAAAAGAAGAAGACAGGGTAATCGCTGTTCTCTCTGACGGAATGGGACATGGTGTAAAAGCAAATATACTGGCAACATTAACAGCAACCATGGCTCTGAATTTCACAAAAGAGCATAAAGAAGTAGACAGGATAGCGGAAATAATCATGAACACTCTTCCTGTCTGCAGTGAACGTAAAATTGCCTATT
Source organism: uncultured Rikenellaceae bacterium (assembly GCA_964587405.1). Classification (GTDB taxonomy): domain Bacteria; phylum Bacteroidota; class Bacteroidia; order Bacteroidales; family VadinHA17; genus LD21. The sequence continues at coordinate 7,357 of CAZPMM010000019.1, read as the reverse complement.
CAACCTTCACCATAGTTGACATAGAAAGCAGCGGAAAAACAAATATACTTGAGTACGATAATCCATCTTCTATAATACTTCGGGGAAACCAGAAGTTCGATCCATCATGGAAAAAAGTCATCCTGGGAAAAGGAAAACATGCAGGTCAGGTGTTGAAAACTTGCACTTTTTTTCCCGAAAAAGAGGACCGGATTATTTTCTGTTCTGACGGTGTATCACAAAGTGGGATGGGCAGTGTTGAATATCCTTTTGGATGGGAAAGAGATAATATTCTGAATTACTCCGCCCGGCTTGTCACAACCGATTCTTCCATTTCAGCAAATTTACTTGCAGCCAAAATAGTTACAATGGCGCATAAAAATGATGCTTATAAACCGAAAGATGATATAAGCTGTGCCGTTATCTATTTCAGAGAACCGCGTAAACTGCTGATAAGCACTGGCCCTCCCTATGAGAAAGAAAAAGACAAGGAGCTTGCTTCAAAAATAAAAAACTATACAGGGAAGGTAATAATCTGTGGTGGAACCACAGCCGATATCGTTGCCAGAGAATTGAACAGAAAGATAATAGATGAACTCATCTTCGAAGATCCCGAACTTCCTCCGGAAAGTTTCCTCGAAGGTATTGACCTTGTTACAGAAGGAATACTTACACTTCAGAAAGTTAATGAAATACTGAAAACTTTTAATAACAGTGTTCACCTTGGGAAAGGACCAGCCGATAAAATAGTAAAACTTCTGATGGAAAGTGATGAGATACATTTTATAATAGGTACCCGGATAAATATTGCCCATCAGGATCCAAACCTGCCGGTGGAACTTGAGATCCGCAGGACCGTAGTAAAGAGAATAGCCAGACTCCTTGAAGAGAAATGGCTTAAGAAAATAAGCTTTGAATATATTTAGATCCGGCTTCCCTCCCAAAGACCCCGGAGATGCTCAAGGATACTGCCGGATACCAGAGAAGTATGTCAGGGTATTTAAGCCAGTACGAAATAAATGTATTTTCAGAAAATCTTAATGTTGTCATAAGTTTAATAATTTACGCTTAAATAAGAATAATCACCTTAGATTATATTTAAGTATTTTTGAAAGCTTTTAATTGATTATGACAATCATAATATTTACACTGCTTCTTTTTGAGATACTTTCATTTCTCACATTAAAGAATCATTTTTCCAAATATTCACGGTCATTATATTATTGTATACTGATACTGCATTTCGCACTTTCACTGCCGATATGGTATTACCTGATAAAGGTTATCACATTTAAAGGATTTGCCGATAATCCGGAACTTATAAACGATCAGCTCACACTGACAGGCTTTATAAGTGCTGTTGCAATACCCAGGTCAATCGCATCTTTCATCCACTTTACAGGAAAACTATTAAGAAAGAAAAAAGGTGGGCATATCCGATGGCTTACAGAAGCAGGTCTCATACTTACGAGTCTTATATTTCTGATCATAGTTTACTCATCCTTTTTTAGCAGATATAATTTCCAGACTGAAAAAATCGCAATCAGAATTAAAGATCTGGGAAAATCACTTGATGGATTGAAAATCATACACTTGTCAGATATGCATCTGAGCAGTTTCTATAAGCATCCGGATCTTATCGATGAAGTGTTAAAAGAAGCAATCAGCCATGATCCTGATTTAATGATAAATACTGGTGATTTTGTCACCATTGGCCGCAGGGAGTTTTCAGGATTTGTAAAGATATTATCAAAATACAAAGCCAGGTATGGGAATTATGCCATTCTGGGTAATCATGATATGGGAACATATCTTCCGTCAGAAGCTGAAGAAAAAAAAATGACTCCGATGTTGATTAGTGAACTTGTTAGCGCTTCGGGATACAGAGTTCTCAGGGATGAAAATGAAATAATTGAAATCAACGGTGAGAAAGTTGCAATAATCGGAGTTATAACAGAAGGTTCCCATCCCGGGATCATACATGGGGATGTTATCAAAGCTTCTGCAGGTACCGACAGTGCAGATCTGAAGATACTGCTCATCCACGACCCCAATCAGTGGGATGCTGATGTAAAAGGAAAGACAGATATTCAGCTTTCACTTGCAGGACATACACATGGAATGCAGATAGGTATAATTACAAGAAATTTCAGATGGAGCCCGGCAAAATATTTTTATCCGCGGTGGAACGGATTATATTCGGCAGGAAATCAGCATTTATATGTAAACCGCGGACTTGGGATACTCGGCATACCTTTCAGGATATGGATGCCTCCTGAAATAACTGTAATTACACTTCTTGCCGAATAAACGAATGCAGGGATGGAGGATATAAAATATAATGTAATATTTAGCAGGAGACGTTCAATAAGCATTATTGTTCGTCCGGATAAAAGTGTGACTGTAAGAGCTCCTTTCAGGACTCCGCTTAATACAATCAATAAATTCGTACTGTCAAAGTCATCCTGGATAAAGAAACATCTTAACAACGAACCCGGGATAAGATTGGCTAATACAAACAGAAAATATACCAGCGGTGAGGATTTTCTTTATTTGGGAAAAGAATATAAACTGACAATAATTCAATCAGAAGAGAATTTTATCCGTCTCAGGGAAGATGAGATCCAGGCTGGTCTTAAAGACGTAAATGATACAGATAAAGTAAAGTGTCTTATATCAGAGTGGTTTTATAATAAAGCCCGTGAAGTCATTACAAATGAATTCCTCAGGATCACTGATAAATACAGTCATTACGTATTCCGGCCGTCTGCCCTTGCAATTCGTCCTCTGAAAAGCAGATGGGGCAGCTGCAGTCCAAAGGGAAAAATCACGATCAATTCCGAGTTGATAAAACTCAATCCTGTAATCCTCGATTACGTAATTATCCATGAATTATGTCACCTTAAATATCATAATCACGGTCCGGATTTTCACAAATTGCTCGGTGAACTGGTACCAGATTATAAAATCTTAAGGAAAGAGCTCAGAAAATATCTCATCAAATAGTATATTCCTGTCCCTTTGAAGGAATATATATATTATCAAACCCGGCTTTCTGAAGTTTGGCCGAATAGTTTACCTGAGTCTCATATTCTCCATGTACAAGGAAGGTTTTATCTACTGTTTTAGCATCCTGACATTTCAGGAAATCTATCATCTCGTTGTAATCGGCATGACCTGAAAAAGAATCGATTTTTTTTATTTCGGCATTTACCTTATATACGTTCCCGTGGATAGATACTTCACTGTCACCTCTGCTAATTCGTGCGCCAAGTGTAGTCGGAGAACAATAACCTACAAAAAGGACAGTATTTCTGGGATCCGAAATATTATTGGCGAGATGGTGTTTTATTCTTCCTGCTTCAGCCATACCTGAAGCTGAGATTATCACACAGGGTTTCTTATAGTCATTCAGTCTTCTGGAATCTTCCTGTCTTGTAATATAGAAAAGACTGTTAAATCCGAAAGGATCGCTGTCAGTTTTTAGCAGGTTCTGGAATTCCCGGTTAAACCATTCGGTATGCATACGGAAAACTGATGTAGCGTTCACCGCAAGCGGGCTATCAACATAAATATCCGTACGTGGCAGTTTCCCCTGATTAAAGAAGTTATTAAGAGAGTATACTATTTCCTGTGTGCGGCCGACACTGAAAGCCGGGATAATAAGTTTGCCCCCTTTATTTACACAGGTATCAATCAGTACATTAAGAAGCTGAGAATCTGCAGCCTCATAATTATCATGAAGTCTGTCTCCATATGTCGATTCTGTTATAAGAAAATCTGACTGAGGAAATGGTGCCGGCGAGGGAAGTATCCTGTTCACAGGTCTTCCGATATCACCTGTATATGCTAATTTTTTAAATACACCATTTTCCTTTATTTGAAGATTTGCAACCCCGCTTCCAAGCATATGTCCGGTATTTGTAAATCTCAGTTTTATATTATCGTCAATACGGAAATTCATATTTCCGGGTATTCCTATAAAGAGCTTCATTGCTTCAGCTGCATCTTCCTGTGTATAAAGCGGAGTAGAAAGCGGAAGTCCCTTTTTCGTACGTCTTTTATTAAATGTTTTTGTATCATGTTCCTGAATAAAAGCTGAATCGGCAAGCATAATTGAACAGAGATCCCGTGTTGCATTTGTACAAACAACGGATCCTCTAAATCCGAACCGGTACATATAGGGAATGAGTCCGGAATGGTCAATATGTGCATGTGTCAGAATTATATGATCAACCATCTCAGGTTCAAATCCCAAAGTTCTGTTCATTTCATCGGTTTCAAGTCCTTTGCCCTGAAACATACCGCAATCAAGAAGAAGCCTTTTTCCCGAATCAGTGGTAATGAGAATCTTGCTGCCGGTCACTTCCCTGGCAGCACCAAAAAATTTAATTTTCATCCGTATATAATTTATTATAAAAGGTCGGATAGCCTGCCCTGCTCAAGCGGGGGAACCCATATGTTTGAAAATTATATACATACGTGTTTACTCCGCCTTAGGCGGGATCTAGGTTTCACAATAATATGATAATTTATGCGCTAAAGGTAATGATTTCAGCTGAACAGACTGAATTTACCATATTCCTGAATATTCCTTTATCTGCTTACTGGTTTCAACATTAAAATGTTGCATAATGAGATAACCATAAGCAACATTGAGGATACTGCCGGGGAAATATAATATAACCGTTTTGCAATTCATCATTCCGGTATTAACTGCCGGGGATATTTTTTATCCTTGTATTTCCTCCTTTCAGTATTTCTAAATCGACTGGAGTATTTGTTTCATAAGAGCCACAGGTATAATCGGGAAATTTCACCGGAGAAGATGAATGAGCCACAGACCATTCGCTCAGCGGAACCACAGAACTCCAGGCAGCGGCATCATAAACGTCCATATCAAGAGGCAAACCGTTTCTTAAACAATCGATGAGGCGCCACTCCATTAAAAAGTCCATACCACCATGGCCTCCAACTTTTTTAGCCATTTCACCAACCAGCTTTACAAGACGCGGGGTATATTTTTCAACCAATATTCCGGTTTCTTCTTCGCTGAGCCATTCGTGTCCGACAGAAATTCTGGAAGGGAAAGGATACTTTTTTGAAATTGCCTTTGTTCCAACAACCTGCTGAATACGGTCATAGGGTCTGGGATTGCTCACATCATATTGTAGCATTATTGTTTTTCCCTTTTTCGTCCGGATGGTTGAAGTATTCACATTGCCCAACTGCCACCGGCCTTTATACTTTTCATAGTAATCATCCTGTTTGGCCAGTTCATCAATTTTAGGTCCCATTGTAAAATCGTTTGACGACATTGAAATGAGGTAATCAAGCCGGTCTCCCCGGTTTACATTCAATAACTGACATGCCGGGCCCAGCCCGTGGGTCGGATAAATATTTCCGTTTCGGTTAATAAATTCTTCTATACGCCATGCCTTATCTTTACTGACGTTGAGTTCCCGTTGATCGTGTATATATCCGGCATCAACATGAACGACTTCTCCCAAAAATCCCTGTCTGGCCATATTCAGGATTAGCAACTCCCAAAAATCATACGTACAGTTTTCAAGCATTGAACAATGTTTACGGGTTGTCTCCGAGGTTTCCACAAGCCTCCATGCATCGTCAACAGTGGGCACGGCAGGTATTTCAGTTGCAGCGTGCTTGCCTGTTTCCATAGATAAAATACACATCTCCGGATGCAGATGCCTTGGCGTCGCAATATAAATTAAGTCAAGTTCATTTTCCTGAAGCATCTGCTGCCAGATGTTTTCATCACCTGAGTATATTTTTGCCGGAGGCATTCCCATCTCTTCCAACGCTTTTTGTCCCATCATTACCCTATCATCCAATATATCACACAGCGCTTTTATTTCAACACCTTCAATCAGCCGCATCCTTCTGACAGACCCAAGTCCTCTTCCCCCAATGCCAATGTAACCTACCCGTACAACGTCCAGCGAAGGTGCGGCATAACCACTCATGTTAAATTTTTGCTTATGTTCTTTTGGGGATATCTCATAAGGTACCGTTGGATTGGCTCCATTTACCGGGTTACCGGCACATGAAGCCATTGTCCCTGTTACCATCCCTGTGCAGGCAACTCCGGCAGCTTTGATGAAGTTTCTACGATTCGTCTTCATTGTATTAGAATTTTTTTGATTTGATTTTATTTTAATTCGGGTTTTACGTTTCCATACATCCATGGCGTACCACTAAAAGGCAACGCTTTTTCAAAGCCGGGGGCAGTTCCCGGAATCATCTGTTTGACCAGTTCAACACTTGCATCAGCAATCTTGTCTCCGGTATCAATTTCGAGGTTGCTGTATGATGTCAGCCTTGTTTCGTAACCTCCTCCTCCTGGTCCGAATGCATCCTTTACAGGAACATACCCGACAGAACCGTTGGCTAATGAAACAGGAAAAGTAAATGTAAACGGACTTTTACTTTTTATTTCAAGTCCATACTGGCAAAAATATTCTGCAGGATTAGTAATAAAAACAACTGGTCCTATCTGAAGTGCTTGCACTTCAACCTGTTCAAACGGTTCATTTTTAATCAGTGCATCCAGCAAAACAATCTCTTTGGCAAATGTCCATTCAGTACTTCCGACTTCTTCCGGCGACTTTTTAACAAGTTGAATACATTGCTTCACACGCTCCGGATCAGGGCTGCGACGTTTTATCTCCATTACTTTTGATCTCACATCCAGCGGTATCATTTCTCCCCGGGGCATACTAAGGAGTACTTTTACGGCTTCAGCTCCCACACGGGCACCAACAAAACGAGCCCAATCTTCTCCAGTCCGGTTACGATATGGATTCAGATTATTGACCTGCGTTACATCGCCACTGGCACCCGCCAGGAAAATAACGACACAATCGGGTCCCATTGCCCCCCGAATAGTCTGCTCAAGATAATATATCCAGTTGGCCGATATCCCTCCCGGGTTGGTGGTAGCATGACAGGCAAAATTGACAATACAGCCTTTGCATTTGCCCTGATTATTCCAGACTCCAATCACACCCACCTCCGGATCAACCGGACCGGCGGATTTAATAATTTCAGAATTCCCCTGACCGGGGTGGGTATAGGTCAACCCATTCCCCATGTGAAAACGGCGGTTAAACGCAACCTCTTCTTCCCGCCCTGTACCAACACCTATACGCGATTCTTCCAATGAGTTGTTGGCCCGGCATATCGCCTCTGTCATTTTTTCTTTCACCAATTCCAGATATTTAGGATCAGCACACGACGATTTTTCATAGGCAAGCGATTTGGCAAGTGAATCCGCATGATCATATTGCCCAGGCTGAATCATACCAGTAGGTCCGGATGAATGTGAGTGAGAGGCTGCTATTAAAATCGATTCTGC
>CAZPMM010000018.1:0-11591 GCA_964587405.1 uncultured Rikenellaceae bacterium | reverse complement strand
AGCACCACAACTTGCATCTATAACAAAATTATCGGAAATGTTTAATCCTTTTTGCAAGAGCCATTCTTCCAAACCCGTTACCATTGCTCTTCCCATAGCGGTTGAAAAATCCCCTTCAACACGGTTAAATGCCAGGAAAATATTTCCGCCTCTGGCAAGGAACCTGTCCAACTGATCAAGATGTGCAGAATTAATTGTATCAACAGGACGTACTATGGCAATGGTACTAAACCTGTCGGGAATAGTTGTCGTATCTGTCATGATAAAAGATTCAACATTGTATAGTATGCTCAGTTCAGTATAAACCTGAGCCATTTCGTTAAGCGGTGGTTCTCCGTGTCCCTGGATCAGCGCTATAGCCGGTTTATCGACAACTGATAATTTTTTTATCGCAGTGGACAGAGCATATTCCATTGCTGCTCCTGGCTGAAAGAAAGGGATTGTCTCTTTTTCCTCTCCGATAGAAACAACAGCTCCGATATATGCTTTCTGCTGTTTTACCTGGTCCTTTTCCCTTACATTGATCATTACCGGCTGAATGCCATTTTTCATGGCTTCCTGCTCCAGTTCCTCCTTCTCGTTGGGATTTACAAATCTGAAAACAACCATACCGCCTGACCTGCTTCCGTATTCAACAAGCATATCTTTAAGGTTATCGGAAACACTGCTGATATTCGGAGGGAGGTCCTTTGAAAAATATGCAGTAACGGTAACAGGTTTATCAAGCTCTTCAAGAATATTACGTGTTGCTTTGCTCAAAGTATATTCTTTCCCTTCTGTAAAATCAAGTCTGAAATTGTAACTTTTTGACAAAATGTTAATTATGATCACAATCGTTGTAATCAGAATTATTGTGGAAGTTATTTTTGCTTTCTTCATTACTATAATTCTCAAATATTTTTACATTGACTAAACCCACTTAGTTATATGCATTTCTTTTCGATAATGAGATCTCCGTAAGGAATAATCCCATGAATATTATTGATCCGAAATAGACAATATCCTTGGAATCGAGTACACCCCTGGCAAGACTTTCAAAATGTACAGTTGTGCTGAGATAATTCACTACCTGTCCAAGGAATCCTTTCATTCCTCCGGCAATTATCTGGAATATAATATGAAAGAAAAGCCCGATAAACAGTGCTGAGAGGAATGCCACGATCTGGTTTGATGTGATACTGCTTGTAAAAAGTCCTATGCTGGCATATGCTGCACTTATCAGAATAAGTGCCAGATATCCGCAGATAGTTCCACCGACATCCAGGTTTCCTATTTTGGATACTGTGATCACATAGGGAATTGTAAGAGCCAGAGCGATAGTAACAAGAATTATTGTTGCCAGATATTTCCCAAGTATTACCTGACGATCTGTAACAGGTTTTGTAAGAAGCATTTCAATTGTACCGCTCTTGTTTTCTTCGGCAAAGGTTCTCATAGTTAGGGCTGGAATAAAAAAGAAAAGAGTCCAGTATGCAATTCCGAAAAAAGGCCTCAGGGTAGCTTGTCCGATAAGAAAGATATCCGAACCTGATATCCATGTAAAAAATCCACTGAATCCCAGAAATAACACTATCATTATAATTGCTATAAGCGAATCGAAATATGAATTCAGTTCCCGTTTTGCTATAATCCAGATTGTTTTCATGATTATTCAGATTTAATTCATTGTCAGTTCACGGAATATATCTTCCAGTTTGGTTTCAAAAGGAGTTATTTCGGTTAGAATCCAGTTTTGATCAACACAAAGTTTGAATATTTCCCTTTTCACCTCTTCACTATTACAGTGTACATCGAATCGGCTCATCTGACGATCGGCAAAATCGACCATTGTAACTGTTTTCAGCGACTGCAGGGCTTTATATATCTGGTTAATATCGCCGTCTTCAATCCTCACCCTCAGGATATCTGTTCCCTGGGCTTTTTTCCTGAGGCTTTCTGCTGTACCATCAGCAACAAGCTTCCCTTTGTTTATTATGAATATCCTGTCGCAGGTAGCTTCGACTTCAGGCAGGATATGGGTGCTGAGAATAACAGTCTTTTCCCTTCCCAGTTCCCGTATCAGTTTACGTATTTCTGCTATCTGGTTTGGATCAAGCCCTGATGTAGGTTCATCTAAGATCAGTATTTCCGGATCATGGATCATAGCCTGTGCCAGACCGACCCTTTGTCTGTAACCCTTTGACAACTGAGAAATCTTTTTATGCTTTTCACTGTTCAGCCCGGTAATTCGGATCATTTCTGCAATTCTGCCCTGAACTTTATGTTTTTCAATATTATTGATCAATGCACAAAATTCAAGATAATCAATAACCGGCATTTCCTGATAAAGAGGATTGTTCTCAGGCAGGTAACCTATATGCCTTTTTATTTCGAGTGGATCTTCTTTCAGTGATTTTCCTCCGATATAGACCTCGCCTTCATCAGCAGCAATAAAATTGGTGATTATCTTCATAGTGGTAGTCTTCCCTGCACCGTTCGGTCCAAGGAAACCAATGATCTCTCCTGTTGCTACCTTTAGTGAAATATTATCGACGGCCTTCTGAACACCGTATCTTTTTGTAAGATTTTCAATCAAAATATCCATATTCTGTTTATTTGATACCCTTTTTTAAAAAACAGCCTTAAATTATTGCAAAACAAAGAAAAATTAAAACCACTGGAAGTTAAAAATATGTTAAAGGAACAAGACAAAGAAAGAAAATTTAAAATTTTCAGGAATCTGCCTGACCAAAGAAAAATAATCTCTTTTAAAGCCTCGGGATACACAATTTGTTGATAAAATGCTTATTTTATTGATTATTGTTCAATAGTATTTGACCAAAGTTTTCTCATTTATTACAGTATGAAGTAATTTTGAAACTGGTATTATCAGGTATTATTTATGGTATAAATTACTGAAATGACACTCAATAACTATACAATTGAACAAACTCCCAAAACTCCCCGGATTAACCTAAACCAGCTTTCAGGCGAGCTTATTTTATCGGGAAAGTCTATTCCTGAAAATGCTGCAAAAATATATGAACCCGTCTTGAACTGGGTAAAAGAATATATACTTGATGCCAGGCCTATAACTAACCTGAGACTTAATCTTGAGTATTTCAACACTGCATCCATGATATGGCTGTCCAAGATACTGGCTGTCCTCAAAAAAATAAATGATCCCGAATTCATTCTTTATGTACATATCTACATGCCTCTTGAAGAGTATGATGATATGAACGATATAGAAGATATAAGGGATGCGCTCATACCGGTCAGAGATATACTTCAGGACGCCACACCCTGTGTTGGTATCAAGTTATATGGCACCAACAACAGCGAAGTGATTAAGGATGCACTGGTATTCATTTAAAACCGGGAGCATTAACATTTACCTGCAATCATAACAATTATTAAATGTAAACTCAGGATCAGTGAACCGGTTCTGTAAAGGCAATGATCTTTTATCAATAACAGCGATATCATTCATCAGATTTGCTTTGAATGACTTGCCAAGCGGAAAATTCTTAACATAAGGACCTACATTCAGATCGAGTGAATTGTCATAAATAGTCTTTATCATTTTTTTATTAATGATGAATGATCTGTGTATCCTTATAAAAACATCTGCAGGAACCTGACTCTCCATGCCTTTCATGGTAAAAAGAAACGTATGTTTCTTGTCTGCAGTAACAACAGTAACATAATTTTCAAGTGCTTCAATGTACACTATATCGACCATTTTTAACTTCACAAGGCTTGATTCTTTCTTCACGAATACCTCCCTGTTCTCATTAAGGACAGAAGATTTATGCTGGAAAAGTCTGATGGATCTGTCAACAGCCCTTGTAAATCTTGAATAATCGAGTGGTTTGATAAGATAATCAACAACATTATAATCGAAAGCAGACCTTGCGTATAATCCTGTGGAAGAAACAACTATTTCATAGGGAGGATGACTGAGCCTGTCAAAAAGATCAAGACTCTTAACACCTGTTGACATAATATCGATAAAAGCAAGTCCAATGTTATCCTTTTCCGACAAGCTGTGGACAGCCGACTCAGGATCATTATATTTGCCAATAAGATTCAGTGATGAACATCTTGTAACATATCCTTCAAGATGAGCGCTTTCTGGCTGGTTTCCGACTATAATACAATTCATAATTAAAATTAGATTAGTTAACCGGAAGCCAATATATAATCACGATTATGAAGTTCAGATGAAGATCTGAATAAAAAAGCTGCCGTAAACCTGAAACAGCAGCTTAGTCAAAATAAAACTATAAAATGTTATAAACCTGAATATTTTAAATAATACCGGATTATTTTAATCCCTTCAGCATCTTTTCAGCTGCCAGCCAGTCTCCTTCCTCTGTCCCGGGAATATTCTTTGCAATCCTTTCCCTGTAAAGTTCTTCTGCCTTTACACGGATATCATTTTCACTAGGGCCAGCTGTCTTTCTTACAGCTTTTTGCACACTTGCCCTGACAACGGTCTTCTTGCTTTCTGCAGAAACTTTTTTAGTCTTTTTAGCTGTATTTTCACTTTTAGCTTTCATGAATTATAATAATTAAAATTGATAATGCATTCCAAAAGCGAAGTTATTATATATAATTATTATGAATAAAAAAGATTCAACATATTTGTTAACAATTAATCAAACGTTTTTGCTGGAAATAACAAAATTCCCACAGATACAACATTTGTACATTCATTATCAGGCTTTTACTAATTGCCTTCAAATTCCCTTATTCTGATGTTTCTGAACCACGATTCATCATTATGGTTCTGCAGAACTATATGTGCTTTGCGCTTATTGATAAATCCGGGTATTTTGTTGAACTTACTGTTTCTGTATGCTTCTTCCAGCTCTTCTGACCCGAAATTGTATTCAAGTACTTTAACACCATTCAGCCAGTGTTCGACATTGTTGCCATTAACAATTATCTTGCTGGTATTAAATTCCCCTACCGGTTTTAGAGATACATTTTTTGAAGGGATCAGGTCATAGAGAGATCCGGTGAACTGGGATGGTTTCAATTTACCTTTATAGGACTCATGTTCATCATCCAGTAGCTGGTATTCAAAACCCAGGGCTGAAAACTGTGAACCGTATTTCTGCGACATTTCTTCGGATACATTATATTTAAGTCCGCTGTTACCTGCTTTATTCAGTTTCCACTCGAAAACAAGTTCAAAATTCTCATATGTATCGATTGTCATAAGATCTCCCCCTTCAAAGGGACGACCATCAGGAAGGTTTTTCAGATTACCTGTATCAACTTTTTTTATCATGTCGTTTTCAACAACCCACAAGCCGATCGGTACATGATCTCTTCCCAAGCCCCTCCATCCTTTTAAGGTTTTTCCGTCAAAAAGAAGTTGCCATCCTTCCTTTTTCTCGGTTCTTGTGAGCCTATTATTCTTTTGTGGCTGGCCAGGTTCCGAATTCCAGCTTATAAGCATCAATGAAATAATCACTGCTGCTAATTTTAAGCCGGGTCTTATAAATCTGTTATACATACTATGAAATATAAAATAAACTTACCATGATACAATTCCTATCCGGATACAAATTTGGCGATTAATAACCTTATTCCATATAAAAAATGACAATAATTACAAAAATGATATTTATTGCAACTGCATCTGCCAAAATGTGACGAAGTTTGTGATAAAAGGGGAAAACCGAATTCAATTTGAGTCAGCACGTCACTGAGCAGAGGACAATTAATAATTCGTATTTCTCAGTTGCTTAACAGCCTGTTTATTGCATCCATAAGTATTGCTTCAGTATCAGGAGCCACATAAGATGCTTCGCTTGTTTCATATCCGCCTTCCCTGTATGCTGACGAAGTGCCTATGTATCCCATCCCGTTATCTGCGTAAGCAGCCATTGCAACAAACAGGTCTTTTCGTTTGGCTTTTGCCGCAAGCTGATATTCGACAAATAATTCTCCCGGCAAATGGAGTATTCTTGTTTTCCCGGCTGAAAGGCACGACACATCCGTTTTAAAACCTGCTCTGCAACGTTCAAGCCAGGCAAGCTTCGAGGCAAGGGATATTGAATAGAGAGTATCAGAAATTTCCTTCATTCTCTTTTCGAGTTTAAGCAGATGTTCGGGCAGAGGAAGTGAAACAGAGATATGATCCCATTTAACTGATTCGGCTGTAATGGGTTCTTTTATTGTGGATTCCCATGCTTTTTTCATTGCATCTGCCAGTCGTTCGGCAAGAATAAGGCGGTTTTCATGAGAACCGTCATTATATTTTCCGGCTCCTATATTTCCCCCGGCTCCGGTAAAATGAATATGGAGTACATCAGGAACAGCCAGTTGACGAAAGAAGCGTGCTATTCCCGGGAAATCCGGATTGGGCACTCCGGTACCGTAATAACTCTGCGGATGTGTTGCGTAATAGCTAAGAACGGCAATAGGTTCATCATTATTCCAGAAACTCACAAGAGATACCAGGGGATCTATAAGGCCTTCAGGCTGTGCTCTGAGTAATGAGTCTTTAGTGGCAGTCCACCTTGTTGCCATAACCTTACCGTCTTCCCCAATTATTCTTCTGTTCGAAGCTACCCTTTTTACCTCAGCACTACCGGTTCCTATATGTGTTACAGCCTTTGTTTCATTTAGCGATTTTCTGACAGCATGAGCCAATCTGTATATAAATTCACGCTGAAAAGTACCTTCTAAGCTTCCCCGATCAACACCTGCATCTGAAAAGATCTTATCCGCAGTGAAATCACAATAGGGTGCATCATGCTGGTGAATTGTGTGGACAGACACTCTTTCGGGGCTGGTTCCGGCTGCATTTGCCAAAGAGCGCCGGAATGAATCGTAAGAAGCATTACAGATTCTTATCCAGTCTACAGAACAAAGTACAAGCGGATCTCCTGATCCCAGAATAACCACTCCTTTTGCCCTCAATCCCAGATCCCAGCTATTCCTGCATGAATCATATGCAAGCCTGGTACCGAGAGGAGGTGTTGCATCAATGTCAAATGTTGAAATCCTTAAACCGGCAGGTACGGACGGTAAAGAGTTCACAAATTCAACTTTGTAATTAACTTCATTGTCTGTTAATTTCTTCTTGTTTCCGGCAGATTTGCCATCTTCTTTACAATTTTGAAAAAAAAGACCGGCAATAAGTATCACTGATAATATTCTGCAGATATTCATTATAATATAATTTTGATTTTAACGGTATGATGCCTGTCCCGCTCATGCGGAGGAACCGCACATGATTGAAAATTATATTAATTACGTGTTTGCGTTTGAATTCAATCATGTGGGTTTCATAATAATTGTTTTATAGTTCCAACATTCTAGCAGCATTAGCCCATCTCATTGATTCCATGGCATTTGAATCTGCTTCATCAGGTCTGAGCGATTCGATACGCAACAAACCTGTCAGATAATCCAATATCGGAGAATGAGTTCCAAATGCAAATACACTGCTTCCGTATTTCTTTATCATACTAGCCATATGTCCGATATTTCTTCCGGATGTATCAAAAAGGACTTTCGATTCCCTAACAGTATCGGTGTCCTCCTGATTAAGCTGTATTCCATTGGCAATGTTAAGTATGAAGTATTTTGCATCCGGAACGGTTCTAATGACCGGTATAAAATCCCTGAGACTATGTTCTTTGTTAAGATCCATCCAGAAACGGCATCTGCTGTCTACCATTCTCAGAGTGAATGCAACAACAATACCTTTTTCCTTTGCCAAATTTATGAGTTCGAAAAGATTGGGGTCTGTCAGTTCATAATCATGATACAAAGGATATAACCTTATACCCTTCATACCAAAGTTGTTAATACAAATATCAAAGTCGTGTCTCCAGCCGGCATAAATTGGATTTATTATACCAAACGGTACGAATCTTTTCCTGAAGCGCCTGTCTGACTTCAATTCATCATACAATTCTTCATTGGCCGGCTGGGTATTCTTATAAAAAATACCATTCATATTACTTACCACAGACATATCAACTCCGTATTTGTCCATACGCTTAAGCAATTCGGCACATGTATTGCAGTTTGTTTTATTAAAAGGCCAGTGGCCTGTATTTGCATTTATATCAATCAACATTGTTACCCGATTTTCTGAGAATATTATTATAATTATCGAAGAATAGTTTCTTTTTCTGAATATCGTTCAGTCCCGAAGATAGTACAACTCCCACACCCTGGTAATATGAATTATCAGTACCAAAAAACATTCTGTCTTCGCCCAGGTGTTTCAGCACAAAATCGACCATACATCCTTCATTATTGCTTCCGGAAGTATCCACATATATGTTTGGATAATCCTTAATTGCCTTGATGGTATATTCCCAGTCTCCTCCTCCTCCTGTATGAGCATACTGAAACATGGCTTCGGGATATCTTTTTGCAGCTTCAATAAAATCTTCTGCTGTCGATGCATTCGGCTGCTGATTCCCGTATTTGGGTCTGTGGCCGGCTATTCCTATTGCAGTGACTGCATGCATGTGAATGATCATTTTAAGATCAATCATTTTTTCAATTATTGGATAAAACAGTGGATCGCTGATCTTTACCTGGTAATATACCTTCAAACTAACCATACCCTCACCGACACACCGGTTTATTTCTTCAAGTGATTCTTTTTGATATACAGGATTAACATACAACTGACCGATGTATCGGTCGGGATATTTTTTCATCGCGGCAAGCACAACATCGTTGCATTTCCTTACTTCATCGTGAGTGGCTTTTATTTTGCCTGAAAGATCGGGAATGGGTTTTGAGACAACCAGTTTTTCAATATTGAGCCTGTCGGCAATATCAAGCTGTGATTCAAGTGTGCCTCCGATTCCGGCATGCTCATGAGCATCAATTTTCCTGTATTTCATCACCTCTTTCATTATATCATATGAGGCCGACAGCGATCTGTCTTTCATATAAGGTTCTGAAATTTTATTGCCAACGATCATCCCGGCAACTGAATAGGTACTATCCCTGAAGAATTTTCTCCGGTCCATTGTTTTGAAATAAATTGATTGATCAAATATAATACTTTTTCAAATCGAAAATTATTCTATAAAACTTGATTTACGTATGGTGTCATCAGCAAAGCTAATTTCACCGGCCATATCTTCCTGCCAGGTCAATCCATTTTTACCAGCCTGTATCTTAACCCTAAAGATACACTGTGGATGGTTGGGATACCTTCAGAAGTGACTATCAAAGGACAATATTCACCGCTAATGAATAAATCAGGCAGTTTGTCAAACGGATTAAGCCTTATGCCCATCGGTATATTGATGCTCAACCACTTATCATTCTCCGAAAGTAAATTTATTCCCAATCCCCCGCCAGCATAGAGGATGGCATTATTAGCTGAAAATACAGATGTAAAGATATTTGCCTGAATTATCCCTCTGTCAGAATATGACCAGTCGGCCTGGCCATATGATTTTGTATTTACCCTTAATTCTCCCCATAATTTGTTAAGAGGATCGGTCGAAAGTGAAATTGTATTACCATCTGTGTTGTAACCAATAGCCATCTGAGCAACTGCAGAGAAAGCTAAAGCGAAAAGGAAGACAAAAGTCAGTAATGAATTTTTTTTCATTGTAAAAATATTATTGATTTCATATTAAAATTCCGTCATAAGATGATAAATCCTCCACAGTGTAAATAATTCATGAAGAGCTGACTGTAAACGAAAATATCCAATAATTTGATCCCTGATTATCTGGTTCAGGTATACACTTAACCGGCAGGGGGCACTTCATCCATTAATTCAATTTAAGTCACAAGTTATAAAAAAGAAAAAACAATCATTATTTGATTTAATTACTTCCTGAATAATGTTAAAGAATCCAGGATTTTTTTACAGCTTTTGCCGGGATTTGAAAAAAACCATCACCGGGAACTGAAAAAAATTACTAATATTGAAACCATAATTCCGGTAAAGATATAAGAAAGGACGTGATAAAAATGGGTAAGCCAGAGAATATTGGATTTGATAATGATAAATATCTTGAGCAACAGACATCTGCAATTCTCGGAAGGGTTAATCGCTTTAACCATAAGCTTTACCTTGAATTCGGAGGAAAGATACTTTATGATTATCATGCAGCAAGGGTTCTGCCGGGTTTTGACCCCAATGTAAAAATGCGTCTGTTGCAGATGCTTAAGGATAAGATTGATGTTATTCTATGTATTCATGCCGGTGCAATAGAAAGGAAAAAGGTAAGGGCTGATTTCGGGATCACTTATGATGTTGATGCGTTGAAGACAATTGATGACTTCAGGGAATGGGGTATTGATATTACCGCGGTTGTAATTACACGGTATCAAAATCAGAAACCGGCAAAAGTCTTCAGAAACAAGCTCCAGAATAGAGGAATAAAGGTATACCTACATTACCCCACCAAAGGTTATCCAACAGATGTCGATCTTATAGTCAGTGATGAGGGATACGGTGCAAATGAATATATTAAAACAACCAATCCGATCGTTGTTGTCACCGGTCCGGGGCCGGGCAGCGGAAAACTTGCCACCTGCCTGTGTAACCTGTATCATGAATATAAAAATGGAATAAAAGCAGGATATGCAAAGTTCGAAACATTCCCAATTTGGGATCTTCCTGCGGATCACCCTGTAAATCTTGCATACGAAGCTGCTACTGTTGACATGGAGGACAAAGTCCTGGTAGATGAATTCCACCTGAAAGCATATGATATAAAGAGTGTAAATTATACCCGAGACCTTGAAGCTTTTCATCTCCTCAAAAGGATAATTGAAAAAATTACAGGCGGGGAATCTATGTATCAATCCCCTACAGATATGGGAGTGAACCGGGCAAGTGCAGGAATAATAAAAGACAGTCTGATATGTGAAGCATCATTTCAGGAAATAATAAGAAGATATTTCAGATGCTCGGTTGAATATGCTATCGGACTTTCAGATAAAGATCCCCTCGATCGTATCAAAGGGATAATGAATAAAATAGGAGCAAAACCAGAGGACAGGAAAGTCGTGCTTCCTGCAAGAAAAGCTGCCAGTGACGCTGAAAAAAGCGGAAAGGGAAATGAAGGAATTTTTTCCGGTGCAGCTATTGAACTGCAAGATGGTACTATAATCACAGGAAAAAATTCACCACTGCTGCATGCCTCTTCAAGTCTTATACTGAATGCTGCAAAATATCTTGCAGGATTGCCCGATAAAATGTACCTATTACCTGAGAATATTATTGATTCAGTAACTCATCTGAAAAAAAATATCCTTCACGGAAAAATGGTCAGCCTTGACGCAGATGAGACCCTTATCGTACTTGGCATAAGCGCTTTATCAAATCCGGCAGCAAAAATGGCACTTGAAAATCTTAAATTTCTGCGCGATTGTGAAGTACACCTGACCCATATACCTACACCGGGAGATGAGGCCGGATGGAGAAAACTTATGGTCAACCTGACATGCGATCCTTTTTACTCGAGTAAAAGCTTGTTTGTCAGCGGATAAATAATATTAAGTTATATTTTTCAACAATTAACACAAATAAAACATTAGTACAGTAATACATCTTCCGACAAGGTATTTAAAATGATTTGCAAAGTTCCGAA
>CAZPMM010000017.1:0-11613 GCA_964587405.1 uncultured Rikenellaceae bacterium | reverse complement strand
GAAAAAGGACTATCACAATCCTTGCCTGGTTCTTTCCTGCATTACGGGCTATATTATTTCTGCTTGTTAAACTGCCGGTACTTATGGTCACGATCGGCGGAACTGCAACAAGTATTATGCTTCTGATTGTTGTTTATGTAGCCTTTAATTATAAATATAAGCTTTCAGTATCCATGCTGAAAACAGGAACTGTTTATAATATTATATTTATCATAAGCTCTTTATCAATAGCTCTTTTCGGCCTTTACAGCCTTTATGAGGTTTTGCGATAAAAATATGACTTTCATGGATATATATCTAAGCGATAATTAATAATAAGAAACAAGGAAATGGGAAAAATGAATGCAGTCATATTGACTGAATATGGTAAGATAAGCTGGATGGAAACAGATATACCGCAGATTAAGGATAATGAAGTATTGGTAAGGGTTTCCTATGCTGGAATATGTGGTACTGATCAGCACATTTTTCTGGGTGAATTTCATCCCAGGACGCATGTACCATTCATTCCGGGGCATGAGTTTGCCGGGACAATTATTGAAACGGGCTCAGATGTAAAATCATATAAAACCGGAGATCGTGTGGCTGTAGATCCGATTATCTGGTGCGGTAATTGTCCGGCATGTCTGATCGGACATTATCCTGCATGTACTTCCCTTAAGCTCATAGGGGTTGATATGAATGGCGGATTTGCCGAATATATAAATGTACCGGAATCAATGTTATACAGAATTACACCGGAGATTTCCGATATTCATGCAGGACTGGTGGAGATCCTTTCGATAGGATTTCATGCCTGCCGGAGGGCTGGCGTTAAGGATAATGATACCGTTGTTATATGGGGAGCCGGTAAGGTGGGACAGAGTATCCTTCAGGCTGCACGGACAAAAACCGATAATGTGCTTATTATGGTTGATGTTCTTGAGCAGAGGCTTTTACGTGCAAAAAAGGCTTATCCGGATATTCACGTAATAAATGCAATAGAAGAAAATCCTGTTAAAAAAATAAAAGAAATAACCGGTTCGAAAGGTGTTGATATTGCCTTTGAAGCCGTGGGGCATTTTATTGATGTTCCGGGAACAGTTAATCCTTTACAAGGTTGTATTCAGAGTATCCGTGGCGCTGGTGTGGTCTGTACTCTTGGACTTGGAAATGATCACGTTCCGGTTCTGTTGAAAGAACTTATCTGGAAAGAGGGAAAGATCATCACTTCAAGGGTATCTCACGGAGAATTTGCAGAAACGATCGAAAACATGAGAAAAGTCACTCTCAAACCAGATGCAATGGTTACGGATATCCTTCACCCTTCTGAAGCCCAGAAAGCTTTCAGAATGCTTAATGATGAACCTGCCCGTCATCTGAAAATTTTGCTGAAATTTCAATGAAAAAATCTGAATATAAACTATTTAACAAATGAAAACCAGTCGAAGAGATTTTATAAGGATTGCCGGCGCAGCAGGTAGCGGGATGATGGCAGCAGGTCTGACATCATGCGTTGATAATATGCCTTATGCTGGTATATTGGAGGCAGTGAAAAAATCGCATAAGCAACATTTTAACATGAGTGGTTATGCAGCTCCCAAAATTGAATCTGTCAGGGTGGGGATCATCGGAATTGGCAGACGTGGTCTTGGTGCGGTACACAGACTTAAGCTGATTGAAGGTGTTGAGATAAAGGCTTTATGTGATATAAGGAAAGAATGTATTGAGGCGGGGCAGAAAGCTGTTACGGATTTTGGCCTGCCTGCTGCCAAAATCTATACCGGAAGCGAAGATTCCTGGAAAGAAATGTGCTCAGGAAATGATCTGGATCTGGTCTATATAGTCACGCCGTGGGATCTTCACACGCCGATGGCTGTTTTTTCAATGGAGAACGGCAAACACACTGCAGTAGAGGTTCCTGCCGCCGTTACTATCGAAGAATGCTGGCAACTGGTTGAGACTTCAGAAAGAACAAAAAAGCATTGCATGATGCTTGAAAATTGTTGTTATGACTTTTTCGAACTGCTTACTCTTAATATGGTCAGACAGGGTTTCTTTGGAGATATTATTCATGGTGAAGGAGGATATATTCATCATATACCATTGTCTTCTCCTCCAAAACCTCTGGAATATGCTGATAAGTGGAGGATGATACAAATTCAGGGAAGGGTTGGTAACTATTATCCGACTCATGGTCTGGGGCCCGTTTGTCAGGCAATGAATATTAACCGGGGAGACAGATTTACTTATATGAATTCTATGTCCTGCAATGATTTCATCCTTGGAAAAAGGATAAATGAACTTTCAGAAAGCAATGACTTTTACAGGCAATTGAACCCGGAAAAGCAGATTGGAAACATGAATACTTCACTTATAAGGACGGAAAAGGGAAAAACAATCATGCTTCAGCAGGGAGGAGCAAGTCCAAGGGTTTATTCGCGAATTCATATGATCAGCGGCACCGAAGGCGCTGCACAAAAATATCCTTTACCCGGGAAGATATCAAAATCCATTCAATGGTTATCAGATGAACAGATGAATGAAATTTCGGAGAAATACACTCCTGAAATTGTCAAACTCGTGGGAGAGATGGCTAAGGCAGTGGGAGGTCACGGTGGTATGGACTTCATGATGGATTGGCGTTTGATAGATTGTCTCAGAAATGGTATTCCTCTTGATCAGGACGTCTATGATGCTGCACTATGGAGTGCAATCGGACCTCTGAGTGACTGGTCAGTAGCAAATAATTCAGATCACATACCCGTTCCTGATTTTACCTGTGGATCATATATTAATAATATTCCTGTTGATATAGCTTTGTCAAAAGGAGGAAATACAACTGTGAGGATGATGAAGGGTGATGAAAAGGATAAGCAATTGAATGTTTCCTGACTTCTGGTATTCATAAACATTGCGGATGCTTTGTGTGTCAGGATAACCTGGGATATGTTCTCGTGGTTAAAAAATCTTTGGAATAAATGAAATAAGAGCAGAAAAGAATCTTTGGATCAAATAAATTTACCCTTAATTATGAGAAACAATATCACAAAAGTATTTATTTCAATTATCTTTTATTACTTAATTGTTTTTTCTTCCCAGGCACAAAGCGGCCAGCCCTTAACCGTTCCCGGAGATATTTCAAAATGGATCAGTTCAACTTTTGCAAAAGGCAAAATACCTCCCTTTTCTTTTGTTTACAATGAGAAAACCTCAGCATCATTTATTAAGAAATGGAATTACTCATTTATAAAGGAAACAAATAATGATCCCCGGGTTATCAGGTACCGGGTAAGCTACACCGATCCTGTAACCGGATTGAAGGTTGATGCTCATATTCGGGGTTTTCAAAACTTCAAAACAGTGGAATGGATGCTTAATTTCACAAACACGACGGTAAAGAATTCCCCTGTAATTGAAGAGGTCAAAGTTGTTGATCTTACGCTGATGAGCGAGAAAGAGGGAGCCTTTTATCTTCATCATGCCAGGGGCAGCAATGCAAAACGATCTGATTTCCAGCCAATGAGCACTATGTTGATAAAAGGTAAATCAATCCACATGCAACCTGCCGGCGGACGTTCATCCGATGAAACCGGATTTCCTTTTTTTACAATTGAATCACCTGATAATACCGGTATTGTATCTGCAATTGGATGGAGCGGAACCTGGTTCTCCGACATAGAGCAAAGTGGATCAAAAGCAATAAATATTAAAGCAGGAATGGCCGGTATAAAACTTTTCCTTCTTCCTGGCGAAACAATTCGTACTCCGTCTTTTTGCATGCTCTTCTGGCATGATAGAGACAGGATGGAAGGTCAGAACCAGTTCCGCCGTTTTATACTGGCTCATCATAGCCGCAAGATCAATGGAAAACTTGCAGAATATCCTTTATCCGGAGGTTTCAATTGGGGAGATCCTGCTCCGTGCAATGAATATTCCTGCCTTACTGAAGATTATGCCTGTGCAATAATCAACAGGTATAAACAATTCGGAATAACCCCGGAGGTTTTCTGGCTGGATGCCGGCTGGTACACAGGATGTGGATCCTGGCATAGGAATGTCGGGAACTGGACGGTCGATACAACCCGTTTCCCTAATGGATTAAAGCCGGTAGCAGATGCAGCACACAGAGTCGGAGCTAAATTCATGGTATGGTTTGAACCGGAACGGGTTTACAGGAATACCCAACTGGCAAAAGAACATTCGGAATGGATTCTAACTGGTCCGGATGACGGCGAAAACTATATTTTCGACCTCGGAAATCCGGATGCCAGGAAGTGGCTCCAGCAATATATCGGTGATTTTATCGAAACAAACGGGATAGATTACTACAGGCAGGATTTTAATATCCGTCCTGCTGCTTACTGGACTATGAATGATGAACCTGGTCGTAGCGGAATGAAAGAGATCAGGCATATTGAAGGACTTTATGCTTTTTGGGATTATTTGCTTGAACGTTTTCCGAATCTTCTTATCGACAATTGTGCAAGCGGCGGGCGTCGTCTGGATCTTGAAACTATTTCGCGCAGCGCTCCTCTCTGGAGAACCGATTATCAGTATGGAGAACCGAACGGATACCAGTGCCATACTTATGGCCTTAACTTTTTTATTCCTTTAAGCGGCACCGGAATGAGCTATGCCGATCCCTATTCATTCACTTCAAGTATTGGAAGCGCCGTTGTGCTTAACTGGAAACTGACAAACCCGGATATGTCGATCCCTGATATGCAGGAATGTGTTAAAAGGTTTAAAGAATTGCGTCCATACTTTTATGAGGATTATTACCCTTTAACCGGGATTTCTGATCTGACAGGCGATGATGTCTGGTTGGCATATCAGTTGAATAAACCTTCAGATAATTCAGGGATTATTGTGGCTTTCAGGCGAAAGGACAATAAGTCGGATACGCTCTCAGTAAAATTGCAAGGATTGAATCAGGAAAGCATTTATTCAGTTTTTGACAATAATAATGTAAGGATGGTTACGAAATCAGGCAAAAATCTTGCTGAAGGACTAACTCTTCATATTCCTGAAGCCCCAGGTGCACTAATATTAAAATACCAGCCGGGTGTTAAAGTCGATTTTTTCTATTAAAATCCGTATGGTTAAATCTATGATAAAACTTTTTTTGTCAAAAATAGTCCCGGAGTATCATATAAAACAAATTTTTACCACTGAAGTTATACAATGCCAATGGCTCAAATTGTTCATATCCGCTCGTTTCAGAATTTTATATCTCCAGGAAGAGAATATTTGAAAAAAGTTTTGTGGCCGCCCGTTCAGATATTAAAATGTCATGTACAGAAAATTGCTGGAAATTATTAATAGCACCAGCTCAAAAATGTTAACAAACCTATGATTTCATTTATTTTTAATCCCGCAAATCCAAATAATCCCAATTTTTCTTATTTTGGATCAGTTAAATAATTACAAAAATTTAATGAAATGAAAAAAGAACTGAATCGGAGAGAATTTATTAATGCAGCTTCAATAGTTGGAACCGGATTAGCATTAGGAGTTCCTACTATTGCATGCAGTACTGCAGGAGCAGTCGAAAAACCGGCTATTCTTGGCGGACCTAAAGCATTTACCGGCAAGTGGAGCGGCTGGCCGATCATTGGTCAGGTTGAACAGGATGAATTACTTAAGGTTTTGAACAGTGGTCAGTGGTGCAGACTTGGAGCCAAAACAGCACCCAGATTTGAGGAGGAATATAAGAAACTTTTCGGAGCCAAAGGCGCTTTGGGCGTATCAAGTGGAACAGCAGCTCTTTATACTATGCTGGGAGCTCTGAATATAGGACCGGGTGACGAAGTAATAATACCTCCATATACTTTTATCGCTACATACAATGTTGTGGTACTGCATTATGCACTGCCGGTATTCGTTGATACTGATCTTGAAACATTCCAGATCGATCCTTCTAAAATTGAAGCTCAGATCACAGACAGAACCAAGGTGATAATGCCCGTTCATATCGGAGGTTCTCCTGCTGACCTGGATTCAATTATGGCAATTGCTGGAAAACATAAGATCCCTGTTATCGAGGATGCTTGCCAGGCACACCTTGCTGAATGGAAAGGCAAATGTGTTGGTAATTTTGGCCTTGCAGGCGGTTTCAGCTTCCAGGGAAGCAAGAACCTGAACGCAGGTGAAGGCGGTGCGATTATCTCAAATGATGAAAGCTTTATACAGGACTGTTATGCATTCCACCACCAGGGGCAGGGTGCAAATTCTGCAAGTCTTGAACCCGGAAAGGGAACAAGAGGTACGAACCTTCGTATTACAGAATTTCAGGCAGGAATTCTTCTCGCACAAATGAGCCGGATCATCGAGCAAGCAAATACACGTTCAGCCAATGCAGATTACCTGACAAAAATGCTGAACAGAATACCCGGGATTTATCCTGCAAAACTTTATAGGGGTGTTACGAAAAGCGCATATCATCTTTATATGTTCAGATATGATTCTGAAAAATTCGAAGGACTTCCTGTCAGAAAATTTATTGAGGCTATGAATAGGGAAGGAATATCATGTAGTAAAGGTTATGGCCAAATGAATAAAGATAAATACGTTACAGATTTGGCAAAAAATAAACATTATCTTGCCATATATGGTGAACAATATATGAATCAGTGGCTGGAACGTAATCAGTGTCCTCAAAATGATAAACTTACAGATCAGGCTGTCTGGTTCGGCCAGACAATGCTCCTCGGCCCAAAAACAGATATGGAACAGATCGCTGAAGCAATAAACAAAATACAGAAAAATGCCGGCGAAATAATGAAAGCATAATTCATTCGCATAGTACATAATTAAAGATTAATGTTTTTATGTATCTGTTTGTGTCCGATCATGAATAATTCTTGCTGGAAATGAAGTATTTATCTCTGATCTTTGTTTTTTTACTGGTTTCTTCCGGTCTTTCAGGTACCGGAATAAAAGCAGGAGTTGCCAGGAAAGCAATTACTCCTAATCCTGTTTCAATATGGATGGGTGGTTATGCAGCCAGGACCTTACCGGCATCAGGTGTAATTCACGATATCTGGGCAAAAGCAATAGTTATTGAAGACTCAAACAGAAGACATTTTATTATTGTTACAACGGACCTTCTATCTATCTCACATGAGATATCAGAGCAAGTTGCTGAAAAGATCATTAGTAAATTTGGCATTCAAAGATCTGAGCTTCTTCTTACGTGTTCCCATAATCATGCCGGTCCGGTTGTGCTTCCCTCATATTTTGACTTTACCCCGGATGAACTGCATGCTGTAGCTAGATATTCCAGGAAACTTACAGATGACATTTTTGAAGTAGTTTGTGATGCGTGGAACGATCTGAAACCTGCAAAAATATATTCGGGTCACGGTAATGCCACTTTCGGAAAGAACAGACGTGACATGTCGATAAAGATCCGCCCTGAGGATCATGATGTTCCGGTAATGGCAATATCAGCTCCTGATGGTAACCTCAGGGCAGTATTGTTCGGGTATGCCTGCCATAATACCACACTGACAGGCAATAACTATGAGATTTGCGGAGATTATGCCGGCTTTGCACAGATAGAGCTTGAGAAAAAATATAATGGAATTACTGCCATGTTTTTTCAGGGTTGTGGTGCAGATATAGATCCGTCACCCCGGGGTACACTGGCACATGCACAGCAGCATGGTATCACTATTGCAGAAGCAGT
Source organism: uncultured Rikenellaceae bacterium (assembly GCA_964587405.1). Taxonomy (GTDB): domain Bacteria; phylum Bacteroidota; class Bacteroidia; order Bacteroidales; family VadinHA17; genus LD21. The sequence goes on along the minus strand of CAZPMM010000017.1, from coordinate 3,941 downwards.
AAGCAAAGTACTTTCAGGTAAGATGGAGAAGGTTGAAGGTCCTATCTTTTCGGGATTCAGGGTGATCGATCTGGAATTCCGGCCAATAGATATTGAATACTTCAGGGAAGAAATAATGAGTCAGGACAAATACCGGCAGAACAGGGCAAGAACAATACTGGAAGCATACAATAAAGGGTGGGATATGAGCAGGATTCAATATCCGGTACAGGCTGTACGGTTTGGTGACGACCTGACATTTATTGGATTGGGTGGAGAGGTTGTGGTTGACTATGCACTTTTCATAAAAAATGAATTTCCCGGTCAGAATTTATTCATTGCAGGTTATAGTAATGAAGTCATGCTTTATATTCCAACTGTCAGAATATTGAATGAAGGGGGATATGAGCCGGTCAACAGTATGATTTATAAAGGTCTCCCGGCTCCCCTGAAAGATAATGTTGAACAAAAGGTTAAAAATGCAGTCATGACAGTTCTTGAGGATATCGGTATAGGGAAATGACTCTGAAAAAAGATAATTAAAAAATACAATGCAAAATGACATCTGTTTATAAATCAATTATTCTGCTACTTTGTGTTATTCCGGCTTCGGTATATGCACAGAAGTATATGATTGGTACCTCAACCATCAGCATAGAGCCGGATCAGGCTAATATATCACTCCATCTTGGTGGTTATGGTGCTCCGAGAGATGGTCGTTTCACTCTGCAATGGAAAAACCTGGAGTCATTATCAGGGGTAAGCTCACTCTCCGGCAGCGATGATAAACTATTTATTATAAGCAATGGCCAAATTCTTTGGAGGAAACAATCTGAAACAGGTAAGTGGAGGAAAGCAGGAAATTCATCAGGTATAAATGCAATTGCTGCTTCAAATGGTATGCTTTATGCTGTCGGCACGAACGGAGAATTGCTTCAGACAGAGGAGAGAAATATTAAATGGAAGAAGATAACTTCTGTTGACAGGTCGGTGAACAGCATTACTGTTTACAGGAATAATATTTATGTTGCAAACAATCGCGGTGAAATATGGAGATTACCGATTACCTCACTTAAAAAAGGCTGGTCAAAAATACCACCTCTTAATAATATTGTTTCTCTTGCTGCAAATGACCGTCATCTTTATGCACTTGCAGGGGATGGTGAAATACACAGATGCCAGCCTGAAAAGAAAGATTCATATTGGCTTAAGGCTGCTTACAAAAATAATCTTACAATTAAGGAAGATATAAAGCTGATCTCCATAGCAGGCGGTTTGTTGTACGGAACAGATCAGAATAATAACCTTTATGAAGGCGAACACAGAACAGAAGGTAATCTTACTGCACGGACAATGGCTATAACAAATGGTAATAATACAGTTCTGATAATATCTCTCGATGTATGTGGTATCAATGATACATTTGCCGGAATGGTAAAAAATGAGATTTATCAGAAGCACAATATACCTGCAGCCGCCGTTTTTATTAATTCAACTCATACACATTTCGCTCCGGTATCACAGAACTGGCTTACATGGCAGCCTTCAAATCAGTTACCTGACAGTTTATTTCTTTATTCAGTGGTCAGGGAAGGAATTCTGAGATCAGTTGATGAGGCAATTTCCACCGAAAAGCCGGCCAAATTGTATTTCGGAAGAGGAAAGACAGATATCGGTTATAACAGGAGTCTTAGGGATCATCAGGAACTCTATGACAGTGATGTCGATGTTTTGAAAATACAATATACTGACAACACGCAGAGCTACCTGTTTATGGCTGCCTGCCATCCGGTTTTCAGCACTGCAGGGACTCTGCATTATACTATCAGCGCAAATTATCCCGGTGTTGCCAGAAAACTTGTTGAAGACAGAACAGATACAGGTGATGCCATTTTTCTTCAGGGTACAGCCGGTGATATCAATCCAAGGGATAACGGAGAATATATCAGCGGGGAAAAACTTGCCAATGAAGTTATTTCAGTTTTGGGTAAACCCATGAAAGAGATCACAGGGGCTATCTCATTCTTCCTTGATACGATCAATATACCTGTCAAAGCCTGGAACAGAGAAGATATACTTAAACTGAAGGCAGAAAACATCAGTAAAACAGGAGATATAACTGCAGAAAGGGATGTAAAATGGTGCAATCTGATGTTAAAATATATTGATGAAGGAACCATGCCTGAAGTGATGCCGGTATATTTTCATACTTTGAATATAGGTAACTGGAAACTAACAGGATTTTCACGGGAAACAACAACACCATATAGTTTTGGCGTCAAGAAAATGTGGCCGGAGAAGCTGATTTCTGTGGCAGGATATACAAATGATGTATCAAGTTACCTTCCTTCAACACTTCATATACAGGCGAAAAACTATGAAGGGCTCGGATCATTCTTCTGGTATGGAATGCCAAATACATTTCCGGAAGGAGTTGAAAATATTATACTGAGAACCATTGAAGAACTGGCACGATGATTAAACAGAATATTTTTCAGAATTCATGATACTGCCTGTTTTTGCTGTTGAATAATTACTGCTTGATAAACTAAAACGAATCAATTTTAAAAATGAATAAGCTGAGAGTATTTTACAAGAGTATTTCCAGTCCTATTGTGATCATCGGGGCACTGTTCTTTATTTTTGGGTTCATAACCTGGCTGAGTTCGGTGCTTGTCCCTTATCTGAAAATTGCCTGTGAACTGAATAATTTCCAGTCATATCTTGTCGCCTTCTCATTCTATATAGCCTATTTTTTCATGTCAGTACCTTCAGGGTGGCTTCTTGAGCGTACAGGCTACAAGAAAGGGATGACGATCGGATTACTGGTGATGGCTGTAGGATCTGTAATATTTGTTCCTGCTGCTCTAACCAGAACATACGGATTGTTCCTCACGGGTTTATTTATTCAGGGTGCAGGTATGGCACTGTTACAGACAGCATCAAATCCATATGTTACGATAATCGGACCTATAGAAAGTGCTGCAAAACGAATTAGCATTATGGGTATATGCAACGGAATAGCTGGTGTGATTGCTCCGGCAATTTTAGGATTCGTTACTCTCCAGGGAGCTGATGAAATAGTTGCCAGGATCACTACAATGACTCCATTGCAGAAAGATATAGAGCTTACAGCGCTGGCATCAAGGGTAATCGTTCCTTATCTGCTTATTATGATCTCGTTGATAATACTTGCTGTATTTCTGTATTTCTCGAATCTCCCAGATATTGATTCTGAGGAAGAAAATGCCATATCAGATGAAGACGGCCTTACCAAGACAAGTATTTTCCAGTTTCCTCATTTGATTCTGGGTGTATTGGCAATATTCCTTTATACCGGTGTGGAAGTTATAGCCGGAAATACCATTATTAGCTATGGAGTTTACCTGAATATACCCATATCGACTGCAAGGTTCTTTTCCTCATTTACAATTTTTGCTATGCTCGTGGGATACGTAATAGGTATTATAGGGATTCCGAAGTATTTTTCACAGAAACAAGCCCTTGTCATTTCTTCGGTTCTGGGAATAGTATTTGCCTTTATTGCCCTTATGACAAAAGGATTTACTTCGGTAATGTTCGTTGCATTGTTTGGGCTGGCTAATTCGCTAATGTGGCCTTCAATCTGGCCGTTGGCAATTAAAGGACTTGGACGGTTTACCAAGGTAGGCTCATCAATGATGGTGATGGCTATCTGCGGGGCGGCTATCATTCCTCTTCTGTATGGTAAAATAGCTGATGTTATCGATCCCCGGAACGCGTACTGGATTGTAATACCTATCTATATCTATATTCTGTTTTATGCCACTGTCGGACATAAAATAAGAAAGCAGGTAATTAAATAAAATCTATAGTTAACGCGTTGTGAGGTTGACCATCTTCTCTTCAGGCGCAAAGAGAGAAAACAAATCTTTATACATATCTTTTATCTTATCCGGTGATTATGGAATTTTTGTCAGGGC
>CAZPMM010000016.1:0-11783 GCA_964587405.1 uncultured Rikenellaceae bacterium | reverse complement strand
GGGACAAATACGAATTAATATAATTTTCGGCCATGTGGGTTTCCCCACTTGAGCGGGGCAGAATCATACCGTTAAAATCAAAATTATATTATGAAAACAGCGATAATCATAGCAACAATTCTGATTACCTCATCTGTACAGGCACAATACTATGACTGGCCAATGTGGAGATATGATCACAATCGCTCGGCTTCCACTCCCGAACAGCTGGCAGATAAGCTATATCTTCAATGGCAGCTAAATTATTCTGCCAGAGAACCTGTTTGGGATGATCCTCTTAATCAGAATCTTATGCAGTTCGACAGGATCTTTGAACCGGTAGTGGCAGAAAATAAAATATTTATAGGCTTCAATGACCAGGATAAGGTGTCAGCTCTTGATATAAATTCCGGAAAAGAACTCTGGCAGTTTTTTACTGACGGACCTGTAAGGTTACCTCTGGCTTACCGTGAAGGAAAGATCTTCTTCACATCAGACGATGGCTATCTATACTGTCTGGATGCAGTATCTGGAATTCTTGTATGGAAGAGAATGCTCGCACCGGCATCAAACAAGCTCCTTGGTAATAAAAGGTATATATCGATGTGGCCTGCACGGGGAGGTATTGTAATTAAAGATAATGTTATTTATACTGCTGCAAGTATCTTTCCCATGATGGGAACATTTATCTATGCTATTAATGCTGATGATGGTTCAGTAATCTGGAAAAACGAAGGTACCGGAAGTAATTATATCCTGCAACCACACAGGTCTCCGGCATTTGCCGATGTAGCTCCACAGGGTTGTTTTACAATAAGCGGAAACAGGCTCCTTGTTGCCGGCGGAAGATCTGTGCCTGCAGGCTTCGATTCTCATACTGGTGAAAAACTGTTCTATCAACTGTCTGCAAGCGGAAAGACCGGTGGTGCATTTACATGTGCAAACGACAGGGTATTCTTTAACCATTACCGTGGAAGACTGACATCCATGTACGATTCAGAAAATGGTAACAAGCTGATATCACTGGCAGGAGAATATCCGGTGATTGAGGATGATAATATTTACTTTTCAGGAAAAAATATAACATCGGTCATTCTTAATGAAGAAAAAAAGCTTGATACTTTGTGGAAAATTGACATTCCTGCAAGGACTGACCTGATAAAAGCTGGTGATTGTCTGTATGCAGCCGACAGTACTGGAATATACGCGGTTAGGTTGAACGGAAATGCCAGTCCCACTCTGATATGGAATTTTCCATCCGACAGAACCATTGATCGTCTTGTGGCTTCAAACGGAAAACTTATTGCAGTTACAAATGACGGAACGATAATGGTGTTCGGAGACAAACCGGTTGAAAAGGTTGCTGAATATAACAGCACTTTTGCGAAGTTCAAAACAGGATTGGCAAAAGCCACGAAAATAATCGGAACAGCAGGAATAAAAGAAGGATATTCCCTTGTTTTCGGTCCGGATATTGATCTGTTGAAGGTTATCATGGCAGAAACATCCCTTTCAGCAGTGGTATATGAAAAAGATGAAATAAAAGTCGGGGAACTGAGAAAATATTTTAATGATCTCGGCATATATGCAAGCAGACTGATGTTTCTGGAATTTGAAAGGCCCAATCCTGTTCTTCCGAAATATTTCTCGTCTCTTACGATCATAAACGAGAATTTTGGCTTTGATGAGGAATTTCTTAAAATGATATATGAATCTACCCGGCCTTATGACGGGAAGATCATAATCAATACAGGAAGGTCAGAGAGAGTAGCGATGGAATTATCTTTCAGGAAGCTTGATCTTTACGGTGCAGCATTTGAATCCGGCAAACTTTGTTCAATGATCACCAGAAAAGGTGCACTTGAAGGCTCGGCAGCCTGGACACACAATTATGGTGATATTGCCAATACAGTAAAATCGGATGATAAGAGGGTCAAAGCTCCGCTTGGAATATTATGGTTTGGAGGTAATTCCAATTTGGATGTATTGCCTAGACATGGTCACGGACCAGGTGAACAGGTGGTAGATGGGCGTCTTATAATACAAAGTATCAGTGGAATAAGTGCCCGTGACGTTTATACCGGCAGAGTTATGTGGAAAAAGGAATTTGAAAAGCTGATGGATGATTCATGGCTGGTTTTTTATGATGAGACTTATGATGAGATGAATCCGCTTGATCCAAAATACAACCAGGTACACCTTCCAGGTTCAAATGCAAGGGGAACAAATTTCATTGCCACAAAGGAATATGTCTATATTATCGAAGGGGATAAATGCCATTTTGTGGATATTAAAACAGGTGGGCTTGATAAATCATTAACTACTGGTGATGAGGATACGAAGGAACTGGGATATATCGGGGTTTATGAAGATCTTTTGATTCTTGGTAAAAATTTTTCTGAATTCACAGGGCTTGAAAATGATTCCATCCGGATCAAAAATCCGAAATTTACAAATTACAATCTTACAGCAAGTAGTGAATTGATGGTCTTTAACCGTTTCTCCGGAGAGAAATTATGGAGTCTTGCAAGTAATCATGGCTTTATTCACAATTCTGTAATTGCCGGAGATGGTATTCTGTTTTGTCTCGATAAACTTCCACAATATCTTGAAACTAAGCTTAAAAGAAGAGGAGAATCTCCTCCGCAGGGATCAAGGCTTCTTTATATTGATATAAGGAGCGGAAGTATAATAAACGAAGTTACTGAAGATGTTTTCGGAACATGGTTGGGATATTCTTCTGAACACAGGCTTTTACTTCAGGCAACACGTCCCTCACGCGATATGCTTAATGGCGAAGAAGGAAACAGGATGATAACATATAATGTCCTTACAAAGAAAAAAATATGGGACAAAGCCATCAGATATGCAAATCCGCCGATAATTCATAATGACAGGATCTACACAAATGGTGAAGGTTTTTATCTTCTAACCGGTGATCCTATTATTGAAAAGGATCCTCTGACAGGCGAAGATCTTAAATGGAATTTCAAACGTGAATACGGATGCGGTATTGTTGCCGCAAGCGAACACCTGTTGACATTTCGTTCAGCTTCAGCAGGGTTTGTTAATCTTGATGTTTTCGAAGGAACCGGAAGCCTTGGAGGGTGGAAAGCAGGTTGTTCCACTAATCTGATAGTGGCAGACGGCGTTCTTAATTCACCAGATTATACCCGTACATGTCAATGTCCTTACCAAAATCAGACTTCCCTTGCTCTTGTTTATATGCCCTGGATGACTTACTGGACAAACAGCAATTATAAATGGAGCGGAAAAAAAATAAGACAGTTCGGACTGAACCTAAATGCTCCCGGCGACAGAATATCCAATAATAATACATTGTGGATGGAATATCCCTTCCTCCCAGGTTATGAACCTGGAATTTCTGTCAGAATGGATACCTCAGATTATTACACTATCCGCAAGGAGCCGATATCTGTTGTGTCGGAAGATACTCCATGGATCAGCGCGAGTGCTGTGTGTGGAATAAGATCACTTGAGCTTACACTTGCAAATGACAACGAAGATTATGAAACAGATTATACTATAAATCTTTATTTTTCCGAACTTGAAGATAAAAAACCGGGTGAAAGGATTGTAAATGTCAGGATACAGGGCGAAGAGGTGCTTAGTAATTTTGATATAGTCAGTGAAACAGGCAGAACGAATAAAGAGATCGTAAAATCATTTCCGGGGATCAGAGCCGGTAAAACACTGCGGATCGATCTTGTCCCGGTTACCGGAAAAACAATAATCTCGGGAATAGAACTGATTGAAGATAAAACCGCCCTTAAGTAAATTTTGTCATGAAACCTGCTCATATTAAATTGATAATTGTTGCCGGAATATTCAGTATGGCCTGCACAACAAAGGTGTCTGAATGGGTTCTGCTTAATTCACTGCCAAATGAATATATCCTTGCGTATTACCATAAAGATCCTGTTTCAGAGGTGGTTAAGAAACAAAACACGAAAATTGACAATGAAATAAGTTCTGCAAATATTCATTTTAGAACAATCCTGAAAAATGATATTGATAAACCGCACTATGCACTCATTTACAGGAACAGAGTCTTTTCAAAATATTATAATTCATCTGAAATTCAACATATTGCTATTTCACCCATGAGGAACAGGATAGCAGCCGAACTGATGTCGGGAAAACTGTGTGTGATGCTTTATCTTAAAACAGGTGATCCGGAAAAGGATGATCCTGTGCTTCATCTGATAAATAAAACTGTTACCGCATCTCCTTTCAGGGAAATTATTCCGGTAATTGAACTTGACAGGAACAGTGTTGAAGAAAAACATTTTGTTTCAATGCTGCTGAATGTTGAAAGTGATCTGAAAGATATAAACGAGCCAATGCTTTTTGGAATATTTGCCAGGTTCAAGGCTCTCGAACCTCTTGTTTCCAAAGGTATCACCGGTGAAAATATAAATCTGATGATTGATTTTCTGACTGCTGACTGCAGTTGTCTGATAAAAGACGATATGCCGGGAACTGATATCCTGTATACAAACAACTGGGAAAATCCCTTGCCGGCAATGGTTAACAGAATACTTGATGCAAATCCGGATTTAAAACATCATTAATGAATCAGGATACTTCAGGATATAAGTCGCCTGATGACAGACCACTGCCTAAATGGCTGACCGATCAGAGAGACGGCCTTAACCGGTATCAGCCGGAAATACTTGAAATGAAAGATGACAAGTCTCTTGAAGTATCTTTTATTATAACAGGTGTGGTAATCCTGATTATTGTTGCTTTCTTTACAATAGTGGTTTTACGAAAAAAAAGAAATATGTAATAAATAATACTTCCTTTTTTGTGTTTTTTTGTGTAAACCTTTGTGTTTTTATGTAGTTAAATATTATTCTGTTTTGCCATGTTGAGCATTTGGGAAACACGTGTGAAAGGAGGGAAAAGATTAAGTTTAATTCAATACGGTTTTTGTCATGAATTCCCTTAAACTGATAATAAAAGAGCTTTTATACCGCAAAGGCAGTTCGCTGGTCATACTGCTGACAGTGATCATTGCCAGTACAGTATCAGTTGCAATTTATACACTGAGTAAGGCCAGCGAAAATGAAACCCGTAAAATTATGCGCGAACAGGGTCTGAACCTCTATATTTTTCCGAAGGGTACTGATCTGATCGATTTTTATACTGCCAATGACACACCTGTTTTTCCGGAAAACTATGTGGATGTGCTTGCAGAATCAAAAACTTTTGATGCTGTTCGTCATCTTACCGGGATACTGCAGATTAAATATAACGACTGGAAAGATCCGAACGGTTCTTCACATCAGATTCTTCTGGTGGGCTATAAGGATGAAGCTATGCAGAGATTCCTTCCAAGACAGGAGATAATGGGAACAGATGTGGTTAAAGGAACTGTTCATGTAGGAGCCCTTCTTTCACGTAATATCCCGGAAGGATCTTTATTTAAAATGAGCGGGAAAGATGGTCAGGAATATAGTTTTGAAATTGCAAAACGTCTTGATGAAGGGAAGGGGATGATTGATCAGGGTGTGGCATTCAATCTTCAGGATCTTCAGACCATAATGGGTATGGAAGGGAAGATCAACAAGATCGAAGCCCTGGGTTGTGTATGTCACGACGGACGTATAAAAAATGCCCGTAATCAGGTGCAGGCAATATTTTCAGACCTTGAGGTCACAGAAGTAAGCAGTATAGCTGATGCCAGGGAAAATCAACGTTTAATGATGAATAAATACGGTGCATTTATAATTCCTTTCATTCTCCTTACTTGCCTCCTTATTACCGGACTTCTTTTCTACCAGAATGTTACAGCAAGAAAGCGCGAAATTGGATTATTGAAAGCATTGGGAAAAAGCAATGGAACAATATTGTTTATGTTTCTTGCGAAAGCATTTATACTCGGACTGGCAGGAGGTATTGCCGGTTTTTTTCTGGGTACATGGATAGCCGAATACTTTGGCAAAGAGATTTTCCGCTTTACTTTTAACGATATTAAACCTCTGTGGAATCTTTTTATTGTAACCCTGATACTTTTTCCAGTCCTCTGGATACTGGCAAGTTGGGTTCCGGCATTGAGAGCTACACAGATTGATGCGGCAAGAATACTTAGTGAGGAATAAACACCATTTCTTCCCATTGAGTGTCACCGTGTCAGCGGGGATGACATAACAAGAAACTCTTGACCAGATTACAAATAATAAAGAACAAAATATTATTGAATATTTATGTTGGAACTAACGAATATATCAAAACATTACCGCAAGGGCTCCACCATATTTACAGCTCTCGATAATATCAGTCTGAAAGTGGATAAAGGGAATTTCATTGTAATTACCGGGCCGAGCGGTTCCGGAAAATCAACACTTCTTTATGTAATCGGAGGTATGATAAATCCTGATTCGGGCAATGTAAGATATAAGGGGAAAAGTATATATGATCTGAATAACAGAGAGAAGAATGATTATCGTAAGGAACAAATAGGATTTGTTTTTCAGCAATTTCATCTGATGCCTTTTCTTACGGTAAAAGAGAACATAAGACTTGCCTGCCACGGCAGATTCCGTGTGGATATGATAGACAGTTTCATTGAAAAGTGTTCTTTAATGTCCGTAAGAGATAAATTTCCTTCTGAACTGAGTGTGGGAGAGAAGCAACGAACTGCTTTTGTCAGAGCAATTATTGGCAGTCCTGATCTGTTACTAGCTGATGAACCTACAGGAAACCTTGATCCCGAAAACAGTGAAATTATCATGCAACTGATGGATGATTTTCATAAGAACGGCGGTACAATTCTGCTTGTTTCCCATAATCCCGGCGCTGCGAAATATGCCTGTAAACAGATCATTCTCAATAAAGGCAAAATATCTGATAATAAATGAAACCCACATGTTTGAATTCAAACGCAAACACTAACAGGGACTAAAGTCCCCATAGGAAGAGAGGCATCTCTGATCCGTTGACTGAAGACTAACGGCAATTGAGCCAATGGTAATTGAACCAACGGCGATTGACCAATGCCTAAAATCAAAATTATATTCTGATGAACATATCAGAACAATTAACTTGAAGTCAACCCTTCCAGGGTTGTGTCTATTATGGGGTGTCATTTTCCCGGGGTGGGCACCCGGGCTGTTGCAATGTAACCCCGTTGTGCCAATACGTATAAATACCCCATCCAAAATAGGTTTTAATGGTCTTATCCGTATTTTGGTATAATGATACTTTTGTTAATGCTATTTTAAAGTTAAAACAGCGGAAATGGAAAATTACTATGAGATGCTCATGCAGGATGTCAGGTTCAAAGAAGGGCTTAATGCCTGTATCAATTGCGGTGTATGTACCGCTATTTGTCCGGCTGCAGAATTCTATGACTATGATCCCCGTAAGATCGTAAACCTTGTACAGACAAAGAATAATGAAGAAATTGAAAAACTTTTGAAGTCTGAGTCTATCTGGTATTGCGGAGAATGTATGTCCTGTAAGACACGCTGCCCCCGTGGTAATACTCCTGCCCTCGTGGTAATGTCGCTCAGAACTCTTTCACAAAAGCTTGGATTCTTTACAGAATCTGAAAAAGGAAGACAGCAATTCGCGATTAAAAGGACAGTAGGAGAAAATATATTCAAATACGGTTACTGTGTCGCGGGCTATGCCGTTAGTCCGGAATTGCATGCTGAACAGGGCCCGATATGGAAATATATTCTTGAAAACAGTACTGATGTTTTTGAAAGAATGGGAGGCCATATTGATGAACTTGGTGCAGGACCATTAAGAAAGATCCCGGAGGATGCCAAAGAAGAACTGAAGAAAATATTTGAAGTAACCGGAGGATTGGATTTTTTTGAGGACATTGAACGGCATTCAAAGAAGAAAGCTTCTGAAATGGGACTTCAGTTCAGTGACAACGGAATCGACAATGAATATTTCATCGAAGTGTTCACAGTAAATAAAAAAGATCACCATATTAAATAATTCACTTATGCAACACGATGGTAAGAGAAGGATTTGGGCTGATTATCAGAAGGAAATAGCTGATGATCATTTCTTTTATGTAAGATCGTGTATCAGGCAAAGTTTCTTCCCGGGTTCGGAACAGTTTTTCCTCCATTTTATGAAAGATATTCTCGGGAAGGATGTTTTCGAAAATCCTTCTCATACAACATGCACCGGAATAGGATACCATGCCGATGTTGTACTTCTGGAAACGATCATGACAGTAGTGGCAAGACATTTTGCGCTGATGAAAGAGGCGGGATACAAAAATATAGCAATTTCATGTGTAACATCTTTTGGTATTTATACTGAAATAATAGAAACCTGGAAGCATTTTCCGGAAAAGCTTGAAAAGACACGTGAATACCTGTATAAAGCTACAGGCCGTGAATTTGATGTTCCTGAGAATATGGCACATACAAGCGATATTATTTATAAATTCAGGAATGAAATAGCGGAAAAAGCAAAATATAAACTCATTAACAAAGAAACCGGAGAACCGCTTAATGTTGTTGAACACATAGGTTGTCATTATTCCAAAATGTTCCCGAAATATGGCGTGGGAGGTGCTGAATTCCCGAATGTCCTCAGCGGAATGATAAATTCATGGGGCGGGAAAGTTGTTGATTATCCTGAAAGAAGACATTGTTGCGGATTCGGTTTCAGACAATATCTTGTACAGGCCAACAGGGGATATTCCCTTTCAAATACTGTAAAGAAATTCGATTCGATGAAACCTTATAAACCGGATATGATTATTACCAATTGCCCGGGATGTACAATGTTCATGGATAAATGGCAATATACCATAAAGGAAATGGAAGGTACTGTTTATGGTGAAAATGGAGAATCAATACCGGTACTGACCTATGAAGAACTTGCAGGACTGGTTATGGGATATAATCCATGGGATCTTGGATTGCAGTTCCACATGGTACAGTCGGAACCTCTTTTAAGAAAGCTCGGAATTGAATTTGATCCGGATAATAAATATAAAACAAAGGATGGCAGACAGATGCCTATCCCACAAAATCTGATAAATGCCTGACAATAAAAAAGAAGTCGTTGTTATTGGCGGGGGAGCAGCCGGGATGGAAGCTGCCGGACAACTCGCGAAAGCCGGATGTACGGTTACCATTTTTGAAAAAGATACCAGTACAGGCGGCCATGTACATAAATGGTATCATCTTTTCCCCGACTGTAAAGGCAGTAATGAAGTTATTGATTATCTTGATAAACAAGTTAATAATGAAAATATTACAATCCGGACAGGCACCGAGGTCAGCTCTATTCAAAAGAAAGGAAAATCAATTACGGTCAGAACAACTGAAGGAGATGAGATAAAATCGGATGCGGTAGTTATTGCTACAGGATTCGACCTTTTTGAAAGCCGAAGGAAAGAGGAATACGGATATGGAATATATGAAAATGTGATAACCTCCGCTGAACTTGAAACAATGTTCAGTAAAAATGAGATAAGACGGCATAATGGTGAAATACCTTTGCGAATAGGATTTGTACATTGTGTCGGATCCCGCGATGCCAAGGTCAATAACCTGTATTGTTCCAAACTCTGTTGTGTGACAGCTGTAAAACAGGCAATGGAAGTTAAAAAGCATATTGAAAATGCACGTGTTTATTGCTTTTACATGGATATGAGAATGGGAGGAGCCCTTTATGAAGAACTTTATAAGGAATCACAGGAAAAGTACAGTATAAATTATATCAGAGGTAAAGTGTCAGAAGTTTCGGAGACAATTGATATACACCTTGTTGTAAAAGTAGAAGATACTCTTGCCGGCAGACCTCTGAGAATGGAACTGGATATGCTGGTGCTGATGGCCGGAATGGAAATGTCGGAATCGGGTCTGAAACTGGCAAGATCATCAAATCTGAAAACAGGAGAAAACCGTTTTTTTACGCCGGCCGATCATCATTTCGGAAGTAATAAGAGCAATATGAACGGAATATTCTATGCCGGTACATGTACGGCTCCGATGAATATCACTGAGACAATATCACATGCAAAAGCCGCAGCCACCGATGTAATTGATTATTTCAGAAATATAAATCTCTGATTCCGGTATGGGAGATTTCGGATTTTCAATATTGAAAGAGAGACATATCAGTTATGACACTAACGACAGGAGCATAGCTGAGTATATTGCTGAAAGGGAACCAAGTTTCAGGACCTGTATTGAATGTGGATGTTGTTCAGCAACCTGTACAAGTGGCAGCTTTACCAGGTTTAGTCTCAGAGAAATTCATATATTGCTGAAACGAGGTGAAAATAAAATAGTTAAAAAACAGATAAATAAATGCATGTTGTGCGGGAAATGCATTCTCGTTTGTCCCAGGGGGGTTAATACGAGAAATGTTATTCTGCTGGCAAGGGAAGCATTCAGGAAAAAAACGGAAAATGCAATTTGATCCTTTTATCATACCATTCAATGTAGGTCTGTATTTTATACTGATCTATGCTGTTGTTAGAAGCATTATTTGGTTCAGGGCTCTTTCACGTTCCGACAAACTAAGGCTGCAGCGTGGTTTCTTCGGCAGGGCTTTCGGACAAAGCATTAAGGAAATATTCCTTGAAAGTCTTATTCACAAAAAAATCCTGAAAACAAACTTCAGGCTCGGTTATATGCATATGAGCCTTGCATTCGGCTGGTTCCTGCTTATCCTATTCGGTACCATCGAAGCTGATATCTTTGGCGAATCACACCTTAATCCACCATATAAAGCCATTTTCTTTAAATTCTTTAACCCGGTTCACGGAAGATCAGGAATAGAAGCGGCATATACATTCCTGATGGATTTTATACTTGCTTTTATTCTTTCCGGACTTATACTTGCTGTTATTAAAAGATTTTATTCTCCGGTGGTCGGAATGAAGAAAACGACAAAACTCAAACCACTTGATAAGATTGCACTTATTTCATTATGGATGATCTTCCCGAGCAGGCTTCTGGCAGAAAGCTTTACCAGTGGCGCATACGGTACGGGAAGCTTCCTCACGGGATCTATCGGATCTGCTCTTGCATCATTTCTTCCTGCAATTGAAATGGCATATCCTTTCTGGTGGCTTTATTCACTCTCTCTCGGAACATTCTTTATCCTGCTGCCCCTTACTCGATATATGCATATTCCTACCGAACTTTTCCTGATTTTCGCGAGAAATTCAGGTATCAGAACAGGTGACCAGCCCGGTGCATTTATGGAGATGCAGATATACTCTTGTTCTTCATGTGGTATATGTATCGATGCGTGTCAGCTTAATTTCTCGGCAGGTATAACAAATATTCAGTCGGCATATCTGCTGAAAGGACTCAGAAATGACAAGGATGTAAGTGATATAGCATATAATTGTCTTATGTGCGGGCGATGCGATGAAAAATGTCCTGTTGGCATTGAACTTACACCGGTAAGGATGATCGCAAGAAGGGTAGAAGTGACCTCAGATAATGAACAAAAGGGTATTTTAAGAAAATATTTCCCCGTCCGCCAAACAGTCATTTCTGTAAAACAAAATAACATTCCTTCATATAACTGGCTTCCCAAACCCGAAACTGTAAAAACAGATATCATATATTTTGCCGGCTGTATGACTCATCTTACTCCTGCAATAAAGAATGCAATGGTTAAGATACTGGATGCATCAGGACTGAAGTATGATTTCATTGATAAGGAAGGTGGAGCTTGCTGCGGCCGGCCGTTAATGCTTGCCGGTCAGGATAAAGAAGCCAGGGAGCTTATAAACTATAATTCACAGGCAATCTGGAAATCCGGTGCAACTACTCTTG
>CAZPMM010000015.1:0-12189 GCA_964587405.1 uncultured Rikenellaceae bacterium | reverse complement strand
GTACAATATCTTCAGGTTTAACCCTGTAGCTCGATTTTACGGGTTTATTGTTAACCAGTATATTACCTGCATTGGCGGCATCCTGGATCCTTGTCCTTGAGATATTTTCTATCCTGGAAAAAAGATACTTGTCGATCCGGAGAAGAGATTGTCCGTGATCAACCTTAAACCGGTAATGTTCAAATAGATCCTGTTTATCGGCTATTTCCTCTTCTGTCATCAGGGAATCACTTGGTTTTTATAAGACGGTTATATCCTGCAGGTATTCCATTCCTGCTGAGAACAACAACATATATACCATCATGCAAAGATGATATATCTACCTTGTCGGTCAGCCTTATTTTTTTCAGCTCCCTTCCGTTTATATCAAATATTGAAACATCATAAAGATCTGGGTCTGTAAAATCTTTTCTGTCAAATGAAATATGATCAGAAGCAGGATTAGGATAGAAATGAACAGTTTTTCCCTTATTATAGTATACATTATTGACATATGTATTGACCGGAGGCCCTGTAACGGGCCTGATCATCAGTGTTCCCGGAAGTTGTGAAGTGAACCATGTGCCGTTAATCCAGTATAATAGGTTACCTTTATTGGGTGTATTAAGATCAAATCCCGCATTTAGGAATGTTTCGGATTTTTGTTTCCAACCGACATAAAAGTAATCCTTCACCGCAATACCTGAAGGAAGAAAATATGAATGGAATCCGTTAATATCATCTCCCTGTTCAACCATTGTCTCATGTCCGGTAAAGATTACATCGCCAGGCAATCCATTATTGTCGTTCCATACCATCAGATTGAAATTTCTCTGGTTTGCGTTTCTGTAGCTATCGTTGAAACAGATGTTTACAGCTCTCAGAGTATCTTCGGTAAAAGCTCTGAACCTGACCGCAACCATGGCATTTCTTGATCCGAGGCCACTAATACCATAACCTGCTTCTGCCGAGCCGTCATCAAATGCAAAATAGTTTTTAAATACCTGGTAATATGTAACTGTATCATTGCTTTTGGGATCAAAATCGTCAGTGATCAGCCAGCTTGTCACCTTAAATAGTGCCGAATCACGGCCCATGGTATTGAAAGTGTAAAAAAGGCTGGCATTATAATCAACACTTGTAAGAGGATCGATATTTGTTGCTCCTGCTGAAAAGGATATTGCTTCCTCATTCTTGTATACATCCCATATTTTGAAATTTCTGGTTATATTCCTTACTATTGTGTCATTATTTCTGTAGCTCACAGGAATTGTTGCACCCATTTCCTGGAGGTATATCTTGTTGAAATGTGCAGCAGGCATTGATTCGTGATTCTTCAGAAGGGAGCGGAATGGTTTCCGGAATGCCACATCGGGGAAGATTGTATCTCCCTCGTTCCTGTTTTTATCAAGCATCACGTAATCAATATTCCAATGATCACAATTACCAATCATTGAGGGATCGGTTTTATTCGGACTGAGGCTTGCATAATTAATGAACCTGAAACGGAATCCCTTTTTAAGGAATTTCGGATCTTCAATTTTCAGAATGACCGGTTTGAATTTTACAGATGAATCTCCATAGGCTCTCCATACCGAATACCATCTTTTTTCTTCCGGAGCAAAGAAACTCAGGGTAAGCGTGTCATTTTTCTCAGGCATATCCGCAATTCCTCCCGGCTGATAATAAAAGCTTAGCCATATATTATCGGTGCTGCTGAAATTGAGATCTATGGGTTGTGAGGTAAGAAAATCGGCTCTGAATGTTATTTCGGATGCCGTTTCATACAATCTTCCGGAACTGTTAAGAGCATCGAATGTTGCAATGCCTGTTGTTATCTGATTTTCAGAATAGGTATTATTGATGAATACATCATTATCACTCCAGAGCCTTGTATCGGGGAATACGTCAGTGCCTGAGAAATCATCAAAAAACGGGAGTTTCAAAGTGTCGGCTGAAAGTGATCTGGCAAACTGTGAACGGGCATTTTTCAATATCCGGTTTGTGGTCAGGCCGCTTAGAACCTCCTGTCCTGACAGATAAACTGTAAAGGTAAGAAATACGGCTATATTTAAAACAATCCTCTTTATCATCAGGGTCAGTTAACCTTTCCGGGAAATACGACTGCCGTTAATGTTGTTTCTGTGTCGATATGGATTGAATCAGTTGGTATTTTCAGTGAATCGGTTGTAAGCCAGAGATAGATTGACGATCCCAGTTGGAGTGTTGCATCATACCTGTATTCCGGATTTTGTTTATAAACAAACGCTTTGAGACTGTCTTCTCCTGTAAGGATTGTTTTATCAAAGATAAATGTTCCGAGGTTAAGTGCTGCACTCAATATTTTGTTGGTTGCAGATTCGAGGTCCAGACCAATCAGATCAGGTACAGATGTTCTCTGATTGCTCAGGCCTTTTCCGAGCACCAGATCTATGACCGAACCTTTCTGCAATGAATCCCGGGCTGAAATTTCTTTTCCTTTAAATAGCTGACTGAGAACAATATTAACCGACAGATCGGGTTTGTATCGCAATGTGCCCATGACCAGTCCTGAACTTTCCAGCATTGAGATAGCCTGTCTCAGGGGAAGGTCATTAAGATCGGGAACAGCTACCATTTCAGGGCGAAATGCATTGATGGTCAGGGCAATATTTCTCCATTTCTTTACTTTAAAGCCGGGTTTTGGATTTTGTTCGGCCACACAGCCTCTCATTACTTGTGCAGTATAGACAGAATCCACCACATAGTACCTCATTTTTGATTTTTTTGCCAGGGCTTTGGTGTCGTTCATGTTGAGACCTACGAAATCCGGAACTGTAACTGCCTGTCCGTGACGTGTATAGATGTTTAAACCGATAAGAAGTATCATCAGGAAACCAAAGATGATTAATACAGCTATTCCCAGCTGTTTGAGAAATAGTTTACTAAGGATGAATTTCTTTACGCTCATACAGGCAAGATGTACATTAATGATAACGCAAATTTACAGATAAAATTATTAATTAATCCTTGTATAAAGGGAGTCTCGTTCTGCCGGTTCAAAGCCTGCTTCGTTTATCAGTCTGCATATCTCATCTGTAGTCATTGACGGATTTTGCTCTTCAGCGCCTGCCATTGAATAAATCCGGGTTGTATCATCTATTGTACCGTCAAGATCATCTGCGCCGAAAGAGAGACTTAACTGAGCAATGTTTTTTCCTGTCATCGGCCAATAAGCTTTTATATGAGGTATGTTGTCAAGAAATATCCTGGCTACGGCATAGTTTCTCAAATCTTCAATTATGCTTATCTCGCCGAGATGTGACATGCTGTTATTTGCTTTTCTGTATTTCAGGGGAATAAATGCGTTAAATCCGCCTGTTTTATCCTGTAGGATTCTCAGTCTGTTCATGTGATCAATTCTGTGTTCCCAAGATTCGAGATGCCCGTAAAGCATTGTAGCATTGGATGGTATTCCTAAACGATGTGCTGTTTCATGGATAGTCAGCCATAATTCCGATGAGGTTTTATCACTACTGATCTGTTCCCTCAGCTTTTCATCAAATATTTCCGCACCACCTCCTGGTATTGAATCAAGACCATATTCCTTAAGTGCAGAAAGGCCTTCTTTGATTGATAATCCTGCAAGTCTTATCATATAATCGAGTTCTACAGCCGAAAAGGCTTTAACATGAAGTGTCGGCCTGTGATTTTTTATTTTCCTGATAAGTAAGCCATAATAATGAAGATCGTGCTCCGGATGAACGCCACCGACAATATGAACTTCGGTAACGTTTTTATTATCAAAAAATTTAACTATGTCAAGCATTTCTTCATGCCTGTAATCCCAGCTTGCAGGATCTCCTGCCTGTTTCCGGTAGGAGCAAAAACGGCAATTATATATACATCTGTTGGTGGGTTCTATATGGAAATTTCTGTTGAAAAATACGAGATTGCCATTTATGCGTCTTCTGACTACAGATGCTATGAGCCCGAGAACGTGAAGGTCTCCTTTTTTATACAGTAAAAGTCCTTCATGAGGTGTTATGCGAATTCCCGATACAGCTTTTTCAGCTATAATTCTGAGTTCATGGTCGGTTATATAATCCAGGAGTCCGGTCATTTTTTAAGTGAACAAAAAAGGCGCCGATGACGGCACCTCTTCTGTATTTATTGTGAGATCAGAATCAGGATTTTGCCCTGAATTCTGATGAAACAGTCAGTTTCTTCCTGCCTTTTGCTCTGCGGGCTGCCAGAACTCTTTTTCCATTCTGTGTGGACATTCTTTCCCTGAATCCATGCTTGTTCACTCTTTTCCTTCTGGATGGCTGAAAAGTCCTTTTCATCGTGTAAAAATTTTAATTTCCTCGGGTCTTGATTTGAGACCGCAAATATAGTTATTTTTTGAAAAAAATATACAACAGTGAATATTTTTACCTTTTTATGTATTTGTATTATGTATAAGGTGGGAGTTAATCCGGTAATCAGATCTCAGATGACAGGAGATGAATGATTTTTTTTGTTTTAAAATAAGGTTCAGTAAAGAAATCATTTATTTCCCATATCTGTACTGAATCCCTGTATTTTCCAAGTTCTTTTTCAAAATCACCTCCTTTCAGATAAATGATACCGCTATCCGGATCATTTTTGCCTGAACTGTTCAGGTTTTTGGATGTGAGTTTCACAAAGTTGTTAAATTCGGTTACAGCTCTGCTGACAATAAAGTCATATTCCTCTTTTTCCTCTTCGACCCGTTTGTTTACCAGTCGGGTATTGGAGAGCTTTAAATTTTCACAGACATTTTCGGCAACTCTTATTTTCTTTCCTGTTGAGTCGAGAAGAGTAAATTCCGAACCTGGGAAAAGTATAGCCAGAGGAATTCCCGGGAAACCACCCCCTGTACCCACATCAAGAATCTTTGTGCCTGTTCTGAAACTGATAATTTTGGCTATTGACATTGAATGAAGGACATGATGGATATAAAAATTATCCATATCCCTGCGTGATATTACGTTTATTTTACTGTTCCACTCATCATAAAGAGGTTTAAGCTGGGATATCTGATCTTTCTGGAGAGGGGACAGGGACTGGAAATATCTGAAAATGATTTCCGGCATTATCTCGCGCCAGTTTTTACAAAAATGTTGTACAGCAATGTTTTAGCCCGGTATAATTGTGCTTTTACCGTTCCGATCGGAATATTAAGTTCGGCAGCGATCTCTTCATAGGAATATTCCTTATAATATCTCAGTTCAATGATTTCCCTATATGGTGATTTAAGTTGGGTAACAATTTTTCTGAGCGTGGCTATTTTCTGATCATTGATAAGAGTCTCTTCCGGATCGGGCAGATCGGACTGGATATTGACCGTCATTGTATCCATGATATCCTTGTCCTGATTTACCGGGATCGGGGAAGATTGTTTCTTTCTGATAAAATCGATACAATTGTTTGTGGCTATCATGAAAAGCCATGTGCTGAATGCAAAGCGTGGCGTATAGCTGTCGATACTCCGGAAAGCCTTTCCGAAGGCTTCAATGGTCAGATCCTCTGCATCGATCGGATTATTAACCATTTTAAGTAGCATGTAGTAAATTGAATCCCTGTAACGATTCATCAGGCCTGCAAATGCCTTCTCGTTGCCTTTCTTGGCATCCTCAACAAGAATAAGGTCGGCCTTCGCTTTTTCTGAAAGCTCCTGGTTTATTTCCATTTGTTTTTACCCGATCTGGTAATTGTATTGCTTAAAAAAATCACACTGTTAATCACTGGGGAAAAGATATCAAAAATTAATGAATATCCCGCTATACTTTTTTCATTTAGTTTCTTCTGAGCTTGTATTAATATCAACAAACGGGTTGTTAAACTGAGTCCAAATATTGTAACTGTTACCTGCCATAAGAATAAAGATATTATTAGAATCATAAATGTTATATAGTAAAGCATTCTGAACATAGGTTCCATACCTATAAGGAATTTATGCATTGTTTTATAATATGGAGCTGTAGTAAAATGCCTTTTTTTCTGTTTTATCCAGCTTTCAAATGTTCTGCAGGGAACTGAGCGTGTATGTGCCGGATGCCGGAATTCAACACTGGTGTTGAACTTTGTGGCATTAGAATTAACGAACAGATCGTCATCTCCCGAGATAATATGGGTATGTCCCTCAAAACCATTCTTTTCAAAAAAGAGAGAACGACTATATGCCAGATTGCGTCCCACTCCCATATAAGGTATTCCCCTGATTGCCATTCCGAAATACTGAAGAGCGATCATGAATGCATCATAACGGATATATTTGTTCAATATCCCCTTTTTATCCATATAACCGCCATATCCCAGAACGATCCGGATGTCACCGGTGAAATGTGATACCATCAGATCAATCCAGTCGGAAGATACAGCTTCACAATCTGCATCAGTGAAAAGCAATATATCATTTGATGCAGCTTTGATACCAATGAACTGTGCAAATTTCTTATTATGAGTGAAGCATGGATCTTTACTGATTGTTGATATTTTCAGATGAGGATATTCCGGCAGAAGACTGCCCAGAACGTCATAAGTATTGTCCTCTGAACAATCATTTACTACAATTACTTCATACTCAGGATAATTTTGTTGGAGAACGGAAGGAAGGAATTTTTTCAGATTTTCAGCCTCATTTCGTGCACAAATTATGACTGAGACAGGTTTTTTCTCGGCATTTTCTTCTGAAGGATGCCTGTATGAGAGTACAGCCATGAAAAACCACAGGTAATAGGAGATCTGCACCACTGCTGAAAGTGCAAAAATCAAAAAGACAACCGAAAGCAACAAATTCTCGTGAAATATCATTGAACTTCCATAATCCGGTCACAATATTAGCAAGATATATTTTAATAGCGAAGAATAGTTTTCAACAAAAATCATTACATAATTTCCTAAGGCGGTGCGGATGAATTACATTTGTGCTGCATTATCAGATCATAATATGTTTGAAGTCCGGACCAGGGATAAATATACAAAGGCCAGGACAGGCCTTCTGAAGACAGAGCACGGAATAATTCCCACACCTATATTTATGCCTGTCGGGACCGGAGGTACGGTAAAGGGTATACTTCAGCGGGATCTTGAACATGATATTGATGCAAAGATAATCCTGGGGAATACATACCATCTTTATCTGCGTCCGGGGACTGAGATACTCAGACAGGCAGGAGGACTACACAAGTTTATTTCGTGGAAAAGACCCATACTTACCGACAGTGGAGGTTACCAGGTTTTTTCTCTTTCGGAAAACAGAGAGCTGACCGAAAAGGGGGTTGTCTTTAAATCACATATTGACGGCTCGAGACATATTTTTACACCTGAGAATATAATTGATATTCAAAGGATAATCGGTGCCGATATAATTATGGCGCTTGATGAATGTGCACCTTTTCCCTGCGATCACAGATATGCAGAAAAGTCAGTTGCCCTTACACATAATTGGCTCGACAGGGCTGTTGAAAGATTTATCAATAGTGATACTGTTTGGAACTATAAGCAGTATCTTTTTCCGATCGTTCAGGGCGGTATTTTCGATGATCTGAGAAAAATATCTGCAGAGAAGATTGCGCGTGCGGGTATGGCTGGTAATGCAATAGGCGGATTGTCAGTCGGTGAACCGGCCGAAGAAATGTACCGTACAATTGAAATCGTAAATGAGATTTTGCCTGAAGACAAACCCAGGTATCTGATGGGAGTTGGTACACCTGCCAATATACTTGAAGCAATAGAAAGGGGAATCGATATGTTTGACTGTGTTATGCCGACGCGTAACGGCCGTAACGGGATGTTATTCACATCACAGGGCATAGTCAATATAAAGAACAGGCGATGGACAGACGACTTCAGCCCGATAGACCCTGAGGGGGCTTCGGATGTAAGCCGAATGTATTCAAAAGCATACCTGAGGCATCTTGTCATCTCGGGTGAAATGCTTGGCGGACAGATTTCAAGTCTGCATAACCTGGCATTTTATCTTAAACTTGTGAGTGATGCCCGAAGAAAAATCGAAGAAGGGAAATTCAAACAATGGAAAGACAAAATGGTAAAAAAGGTTTCAGAGCGACTTTAAGGTCACTGAAACCTAAAATAATTGATTTCTACATTATAAGAAAGTTCCTCGGGACCTTTGTTTTCTGTCTGGCACTTATCTTAACAATAGCTGTTATCTTTGATCTGTCGGAAAAGCTTGACAATTTCATGGAGAAGGAAGCTCCGTGGCAGGCAGTCGTATTCGATTATTATCTCAATTTTATTCCCTATTTCGCAACACTCTTTGCTCCATTGTTCGTGTTTATAACTGTCATCTTTTTTACATCCCGCATGGCGGTTAATACGGAGATAATAGCTATTCTGAACAGCGGAATGAGCTTCCGCAGAATGATGTGGCCATATTTCCTGTCAGCGTTTGCAATAGCTGTGATTATCTTCTACCTGACAAACTTCATGATACCACATTCCAATCTTATAAGACTCGATTTTGAAGATAAATATTACAGACCGAAAGGAAGACGACTGAACATTGAAAACGTTCACAGACAGGTATACAAAAATGTTTATGTCTACATCGAATCGTACAGTCCTATATATATGAGGGGCAGAAATTTTACTATCGAGAAATTCGATGAGAATGGCAATCTGCTTTCAAAGATATCGGCTCCCACAGTTACATGGGATTCCGTTACCAATAAGTGGTCAGTACTGAATTACACTCTCCGTGAAATAAAGGGCAGGGAGGAAGAGATAACAAAAGGAACACAAATAGATACTACACTTATTATTAAACCTGAAGATTTTTCACGGGATCCGAGCTTTGTAAGTACAATGACATACAGTGAACTGGATGCATATATTGATCTTCTTGAATTACAGGGTTCGGAGGAAATAAAATTATTCAAAATAGAGAAGCACAGACGTTTTGCAAGTCCTTTTGCAGTTTTTATCCTTACCATGATTGGTGTGTCATTGTCGTCAAGGAAAGTAAGGGGAGGTATAGGTATGAACATTGGTATAGGTCTGGCTTTAAGTTTTTCATATATTTTTTTCCAGCAGTTTGCATCACAATTTTCTCTCAAGGGTAATCTCAGCCCTCTAGTGGCGGAATGGATACCAAATCTTATATACATGGTGATAGCTCTGGTGCTTTACAAAATGGCACCGAAATAGTATATATAATCATACAATTTACTTAAACTTGCCCGGCTGCAGGTAATATGACAGATTTTTAACATAATAATGAGATGGCGATTAACAGAAAGATAAAGGAGTTGCATGAAAAACGCGGGAAACTCTTGCTCGGAGGAGGCAAACAGGCTATTGAAAAGCAGAAAGCATTGGGAAAACATACTGCCCGTGAACGTATCATGGCACTTTTGGATGAAGGTTCTTTTACTGAATATGATCTTTTTGTGGAGCATGATGCCCATGATTTTGATATGGACAAGAAAAAGCTTCCAGGCGATGGTGTTATTACCGGTACAGGGACTATTAACGGATCACCTGTTGCTGTATTTGCTCAGGATTTTACTGTTGCAGGAGGTTCTCTCGGGCTGATGCATTCGGGAAAAATAACCAAGATCATGGATCATGCCCTGAAAATGAGAATACCACTTATCGGTATAAATGATTCAGGAGGAGCGAGGATTCAGGAAGGTGTTAATTCTCTTGCAGGATACGGAGAAATTTTTTACAGAAATACTCTTTCCAGCGGTGTTATACCACAGATATCGGTTATTCTTGGCCCTTGTGCAGGGGGAGCTGTTTATTCTCCTGCTCTGACTGATTTTGTATTCGTTGTTGACAATATCTCCAAAATGTTTATCACTGGTCCTGAAGTTATCAAAACAGTACTGGGAGAAGAGATTAGTATGGAAGATCTTGGTGGTGCACGGGTTCACAGCGAGATTACAGGGAATGCTCATTTCTTTGCTTCTACAGAAGAGGAATGTTTTTCGCAGATAAAGAAACTGATCACATTCATACCCTGGAATAATTCAGGAAAAGCCAAAGTATTCGAAACGGCGGAACCGCTGCCGGAATATAACATTGAAACCATTGTTCCCGGCGATCCTACCTTACCATATGATGTGAGAGATGTTATAAGAGCGGTAGCTGACAATTCGGATTTCTTTGAGATAATGGAGTTCTTTGCAAAAAGTATTGTGATAGGTTTCGGGCGTATTGATGGTCGTACGACAGGTTTTGTTGCCAATCAGCCACTGGAAATGGCCGGTGTCCTGGATGTCGATTCATCGGATAAGGCAGCACGCTTCATCCGTTTCTGTGATGCTTTCAATATACCAATAATTACTTTTGTCGATATTCCCGGATATCTTCCTGGTGTCGATCAGGAACATGCAGGAGTTATTCGTCATGGCGCCAAGATACTATACTCTTACAGCGAAGCAACAGTTCCAAAAATTACAGTGATACTCCGTAAAGCATACGGAGGAGGTTATATTGCTATGAGTTCACGTCACCTCAGAGCTGATTTTGTTTTTGCCTGGCCAACCGCTGAAATAGCGGTGATGGGACCTGAAGGTGCTGCAAATATCATTTTCAGAAAAGAAATAATGTTATCGGATGATCCTGAAGAGACACGTAAACAAAAAGTTGAAGAATACAAAATGAAGTTTGCCAATCCTTATGTTGCCGCATCACGGGGTTATGTTGATGCTGTAATTGAACCATTTGAAACAAGACGTTTCCTAATTCATTCAATGAGAGTTTCAGAAAATAAGGAGATCCAGCTTCCTCCGAAAAAGCACGGGCTGCCTCCGTTCTGATAAGATCTCTCACTGTAAGTATGTAGACCTATGGAAAAGGATAAGCAAAAGCAACTGGCTCTTCTTAATATAGACACAATCCTGTATAAAACAAGGATAAGCAAAAAATTCAGCAACAGGGTTCCTTATAGTCCTGTCAAACCGGGACTGGTTATAAGTATAATTCCGGGCACAATACTGGATATTCTTGTTAAAACCGGGCAGAAAGTAAAAAAAGGAGAACCTCTTATGATACTTGAAGCCATGAAAATGCAGAATGTGCTGAAATCTCAGACAGATGGCACGATCAGGTTTATCCTTGTGAAAAGAGGAGACAAAGTATCCAAGGGTACATTACTGCTTCAGATGGAATGATCTCAGAGTTCACCCTCATAAATCACTAAGGGTTTTATCCGGTCGGGGAGCCCGGTCTTTTCACTGAATATGCCATAAACAGTTGGCCCGCTTCCCGACATTGAAGCGTACAATGCCCCGGCACGGTAAAAAGATCTTTTTATATCTTCTGTTTCAGGATAAAGTTTAAATACATATTGTTCGAAATCATTCACTATTAAATCCTTCCATTCCGATGGATGTAGTTTTATCAGTTCTTCAAGGCTTGTTTCCGGCTTTGCAGGTATACAGTTATTATATGCATCTCTTGTGCTGATCCAGACACCAGGCTTTGCCAACACTATCCAGAATCCGTGAGGAATTACAGTTACAGGGCTAAGTATTTCACCTCTTCCCCGTGCAAAAGAAGGAACAGGATTGATAAAAAACGGACAGTCGCTACCTATCCTGAGAGCAGTTTCTCTGAGTGCAGGTGTGTCGATACCGAATCCGAAACGCTTATTGATGGCTTTCAGAATACAGGCAGCGTCGGAGGATCCACCTCCCAAACCGGCTGCAACCGGAATCTTTTTGTGCAGATGGATTTTGAGAAAAGGAACTTTGTAATTCTCACGCATCTTTTTCAGAGTCCTCATTATCATATTCTCCTTTAGCTTCGATCCGATATTTATACCGGTAACAACAAGCTCGTCTTCCTTCACTTTATCCGGATGAATTACAAACTCAAGTGCATCACATAAACCTACCGGATAAAATATCGATTCAATATTATGGAACCCGTCAGGGCGTTTCGCTGTTACCCTTAATCCTATATTAATCTTTGCTTTCGGGAACGAAATCATATATCCGGTATTTTTCGTAAAAATATAATAATTTATGTTGCCGTTTACAACTTAGCTTTTTTCGTTCACATTGGCTATTTATAATTGCTGTCTTTCGGGAATCCCTCAGCCTTGCTTTTCTGCAGGAACAACTTACTCTTTCCTGCAGGTAATAACCATAAATATCATAACCTGATTAATTTATAACCATAAATTAGGAATAAAAATTGGTTTTTTCGACTGTTTTTTTCCCGGATGGTTAC
>CAZPMM010000014.1:0-12382 GCA_964587405.1 uncultured Rikenellaceae bacterium | reverse complement strand
GGACTTGGTGATATTATCCTTTGGTTCAATTGCTGTTGGTCTTCAGCCAACGGATCAGAGATGCCTTTCTTCCTGTGGGGACTTTAGTCCCGGCACAGAAAAGTGCGGAAAACAGGATATAGAAAAGCCTGCAGATTACACCATTTTCAATCTTATTGTTTATCCCATAACCCCGGCATGAAGAGCCATTCGGGGGCTCCTTTCAGGCTCTCTTCAATTGAGGATATAATATTTGCATCTAAAGGTGCATGATCAAACAGTTTAATATTTTCCCTGACCTGTTCCGGATTGTCGGCTCCAATAACAAGAGAATTGATGTATTCAAGGCTGTTAACGTAAGTGACCGATAATTGTGAAACCGGCATTTTCATTTCTCGGGCGATATCACGGATTTTAACCAGGTATTTATCTATTTCTTTAAGGTTCCCCTTAAGTGTTGAAGGATCCAGAAAGAAGAGCCCTTGCAGGAAGACGCTCCTGGCAAAAACGAGCTTGTTTTTAAGTTTTACAGAGCCATTTCCCCTGGTGATTCTCATGTCCAGCAGGTTTACAGGTATTTGAAAGGCCTGAAAGATGTCCAGATCTGTCATGCTCTCGATTTCATTGAATTTGTAACAGGATGCACCTGCCTTTCTGATCGTTCCTTCAGCCAGAAGTCTTTCGAAAACCTTTGTTACTTTATCTCCATATAATGAATACTCATTTGCATCATGCATTAAAAGTATGTCGAGATAATTAGTGTTAAGACGTTCAAGTGATTTTTCGACAGATTTCAACATTTTCGTTTCCGCATCCGACTGACTGATATTGCCCAGTTTAAATTTGGTTACAATGACAAGGTCATGTCTTTTTTTCTTCCTTAATGACAGATATTTTCCAATGACCTTTTCAGAATCGCCATAGTCTGATGCAGTATCAAGACAGTTAATTCCGGTTGCGAAAGCAGTATCCAGTATTCCAAATGCTTTTTCCTCATCGGGTTTTCCTTCTTTATTGGCTATTCCGTAATCCAAACCCAGTTGGACTGTACCCAAAGTCATTCCTGATATTTCATTAATTCTCATCTATTATATCTTTTAATCTGTTGTACTACTTTATGATATTTAATGTTCATCTTTGAGAGACTGTGCGGTGTCTTATCCTGGTCTTATGATCTCACTGAATCTCACCCATTTTTTTGTTATCTCAGGCCAATCTCCAAATTCACCGCTTCCTTTTGCACCAATCATGGCAGCTCCCAGGCAGGCAGTTTCACTGCATTCCGGGATTAAGAAGACTTTTTCAAGGATATCTGACTTTATTTTTACCCAGAGTCCGCTTTTTGCTCCCCCTCCTGTTGATACAATTTCCCCGGAGAAATCAGGAGTTTTCACCGATCTGATCAAAAAGGCCAGACTTACAGCCGTAGATTCAAGAAGTGCCCTTACAAAATGGCCATGTTTATATGATGGCATAAGGTTAATAAAACCTTTCAGATCCTGATACTTAAAGGCACAAGGTCTGGCTTCTAATCCTTCGCAGCCTTTTTTGACTTGTTTTGCCATATCAAGTAATTCCGGAATACTGTATTCAGATGCATAGTTTTTTTGATACCATTCCAGTGAGTATGCTCCGTTTTCATTAAATGACATCTGAAAAAAATTTCCCGGAGATAAACCAGGAGCAATAAAACGATCTGGTTCAGGAGAATAAATACCGGAATAACTAACGCATGCAAGTACGGTTCCTGTAGATTCGCTTATCTTATTACCTTGTGGTACACCACATCCAATTGCTGCACAGTGATGATCAAGTCCGCCCAGGTAATAAGGAATGCCTGGCTTAAGCCCGGTGAGTTTTGCTCCGGATTTTGTTACCTTTCCAACATAACTGCCTGTTCTTGACGGAACTGGGAGATACTCAGGATTTAAACGGAATGATTCCAGTGATTTATCCAACCATTGACCATTGGTTACATCAAGTAATCCCGAAAGTGATGATGTACTTGTATCTGAGAATTTTTCGCCGGTCAGTGAACAGGTAAGATAATCTGATATTGACAGTATTTTATTTACACGTTCCCATGTTTCAGGTTGTTCATGTTGAAACCATTTTACCTTCGCTACCGCGAACTCATAGTTAAGATCGGTTCCCAGACCGGTTTTATACAGTAATTCATTTTTAGTTATCCATCGCGGGAGATCAGTTCCTGTGGCTCTTTTATCAGGCCACAGGATCAGAGGAGTTAAAGGCTGATCACTGCCATCGAGCAAAACAAAACTATTAGCCTGTGAAGAATAGGAAATTGCTCTTATTTCTCCGGGAGTAATTTTAGCTGCCTGCATCGCTTCAGAAAGACAATCATTGAGAATGTCCCAGAAAACCTGAATGGATAATTCGCACTTGTCACCATTTCCGGTGTCTTTACAGACAGGCTTGCGGCTCAATCCTTTAAGTCTGCCTTCCTCATCAAACAAGCCGGCTTTGAAATAACTTGTTCCCAGATCTATGCCGAGGAATAATCCCATCTATTCATCTTTTTTGATCATCTTAACAGTTTCTTCTACCAGGATGTCTCCTGCCGAATAATGGAAAATCGAATTGGCCGCTTCATAGTATCCTTGATCATCTGCTTCTTTTGTTGCAATATATCCCTGTAATTCGCCATTGGAAAGGCCGATGAGAAACGTATTCTGAAGTTTCTTTTTCAATTCTATTTCATATTCGATATAAATTTCTCCTGGCCAGGCAACGAAATTCCATTTGCCGATCTTAAATATTTGGATCTCAGCGGGCAGACATGTTTTATAAATATTATCCAATTCACCTGATTGAGCTAATTTTGATAAAAAGAGCAATTCTTCAGCACCAAACCAGTCAACCTCAGCAGTTCGAATTGCTTTCCTGTCGGGTGAGTTTTTTTTCAGATAATTAAACTTTTCCAATGATTTGTCGCGATGTTTCCTTGCCGATTCAGGATCAGGAAAGCGGCGTTTTGGTAACTCAATAAATTTCTGAAGGCTTGAAAGAGGAATTGCCGCTGAAAATACAATTCCCTGATTTAAAATTGTACCAACAGAATCAGCAATTATTCCTCCGATGCGTTTTGCCTCTTCGAAAGTGTTGCTTTTTGTTACGTGTCGTGGACTTTGATTGCCTTCAGCTCCGGTAAAATATAAAACAGGGGTCTCAGAACCAAAATATTTTTTTTGCAGGATTTCTCTTGTAAATGCAGGGAAATCGCCGCTATATAATTTTGAGTCTTCATGTAATACAGTAGGATGCATATTGCAAACAATCATGCATGCGATAAGTCTGTTATCAGTTCCTTTAACGATCATCACAGGAATGTCCAGATCTGATGGTCCTGCAGGGTCATGGCGATTTGTACCGATACCTGTTCCATCAGCCACGAAGAAACCTGCTTCAGCCGGAGCAGCAATACCATAAGCATTGATTGCAGCCTCTGATATTTTGTCCTCCATGTAGCGTATGTAATCCGGATCTGCTTTGGGAACAACAGGGTCGTGAGCACTGTTTATGTAGTCAACTGTTACAGGCCCGGAATGAGTATGTGTTGCACCAATGAGTATACAGTCAGAAGGAATCCCCGTTCTTTTAGTGATGATCTCCCTGATTCTTGCAACCGATGCCTTAGTTACGAATATCACATCATTAGCGATAAGCATAAGTCCGGTACTGCCATCGGAAAGATATAAAGCAGAACTTAATAGCCAGTCATGTACACCTTCGCTTATTCTTTCTACATAAGGATATCCAAACAGAAAGTGTGGTTTGAGCGGAGTTATATTTGATATTGCAGCGCCGGCGATCAACTTGTTTTCATTCTTTTTTACCATTATCAGATAATTGTTTAATAATCAATGCCGTATAATTAATGTTTTTTATGTAAATTTATATTTACATGCCCTTCCCAACCTCTTACCTATATTTGTGCCATCTGGCATTAATATCCGGGGGAAGGGCAGGGTAGGAGGTTTTTGAAGTTAGTGTAGTAATTTGCTTAATTAAACGGCATTGATTTATGAATCTTAAAAAAATTCTGGACCGATATAAAATTAATAACCTTTATTCCAGTCGGGTTCTATATTCTGAGCTATTGTTTCAGAAACATATACATCTGTTCTCAGGGTTTGTAAGATAGATTCCGGGACAAGTGGGGTTACCGGGCCATGGAGAACAAGACGGGTTATAAAGCGTTGCCAGGCAGTAGTTGTCCCGTGGACTGTAATACCATGATG
Source organism: uncultured Rikenellaceae bacterium (assembly GCA_964587405.1). Lineage (GTDB taxonomy): Bacteria > Bacteroidota > Bacteroidia > Bacteroidales > VadinHA17 > LD21. Next base: position 8,141 of record CAZPMM010000014.1, on the reverse strand, counting down.
ATCAATGCGATGTTTGGATCTTATTACTTCCCGCGGCCCTATTGTAGCTGCTTTAGGTGGTACGGCAGCAAGATTACCGCTTTTACCGAAATAACCATGAAGAGAATTCTGAGCAATGGTAAAAGGGCTTAATGTACAAATCCTTGCGCTCATATTTTTCCATTCTTCCAGTGGAGCCTGAAATTCTGGTGCATCGGGTTCTATGAATGCCAGATGACCTGTCCAGCCGGGACCACTGTAACATATATCAGCATCACCACTGTCTTCGATCATTTTACCGTAATTATTAATGTTTTTATTTGTAAAGCTGATAATTTGACTTATCGGGGGTCTTAATTTTTTATCAATCTCATAATAAAAATATTTCATCATAGCATATGTAAACCCGAACTCCCATTCTGCAGGTGCTATATTACCGTTTTCATCAGCATATTCATCCATCGCAAAAGCATAAACATTTTTACAGCTGATATTACATGCATTGATCAGACGGGCAACAAGACGGTAAGTAGGGCAGGGATTTGGCAGTATCATTACAAGCTTTTCGCCTGTTTCAGCAGAGTGTTTGATCCTGCTGAACATATCGGTAATCATAGTAAACTCAAAATCAGCATCAGGGACTACGCTGATCTTAAAATCGGGATTGGGGTGTTTTTCAATATCCTCTCTTTTTATTTTGAGAACTTTATCAATCACTTTCCTGTCTCTGAAAGGAACGCATTCGGATGGATTGAACTTAAATACACTTTTATCGTTTTTCATTTTTATAGGGTATTAAAAAATATACTTTATCTGTTAATCTTTGTTTTCAAAGTACTTTTTACCGGCGATCCAGGTTTGTTGTACATTCAGTTCTTTATCCAGGATCACCAGATCGGCATCATAACCTTTGTTCAGTTTTCCTTTGCTCTGTTGCAGTCCTAAAACTCTGGCCGGATTTGTGCTGACAAGGTTAATAGCTTCAGGCAAGGACAGATTCAGCCATTTCAGGGCATTTCTCAATGCCTGGTCCATTGTTAAGCCACTTCCTGCCAGTTCATTGTTTTTTACCATTCTTGCAGGGCTGCCCTTGAATGCAAATTCTATTTCTCCGGTATTACGAAAGACAAAACGTCCGGGTTCAAGCCCGGCGCCAACGTTGGCATCAGTGATGAGGCAAACACAACCCGGGCCTTTTGATTTACAGATCAGGGCCATCCGGACAGCGACAGGATCAACATGAACTCCATCAAGGATAAAATCCACGCTTACACGCTCGTCGGCAAGGATAGCTTCAACCGCACCACAGGGTCTTACTCCCGGTTCGGATATCGGCGGACAGGGAAAAACATCATAGAAATGTGTGGCATGTGTTGCTCCTGAATCAATTGCAATCTGTGTCTCTTTTACCGATGCGACTGTATGGGTTATAAAAACAGGAGTATTATTACTACTCATCAATGGCAAAAGTTTTTCAATGCCTTTTACATCGGGCGATATACTGAAAACAGCCTTAAAAGGTAAGGCCGCCCGGATTAAAGATTGAACCCGGGATTCGTTTGATTCTGACACTGCATCAGCCGGCAGGGCTCCTGTTAATTTTAAGAAAGGCCCTTCAAGATGAAATCCAAGGATCTGAGCTCCTTTAGTTTTTATACCGGAAAGTTCTGACAGAAAAGAGCTGTCTTCACCGGCAGGTCTGGGCGAAACGGTGGGTAAAAATCCGGTCACACCATATTGTGGCAGGATCCTGCACATTTCCTGGAGATCATCCGGGCCATTATCTACCAGAGAATAATGGATTCCATGAATATGCAAATCAATAAATCCTGGAATTATGAATGAATCTCCGAAATCTGCCAGTTCTCCTTCCGGTTTGATATTGCCGATTGATTGAATTTTACCATCATCAATGTTAATTATACCCTTCTGAATACCATTATCTTTTATAATATTTCCACTGATTGATATTGCCATAACATAATTATTCTTATATCTCCGTTTTTTAACTTAATTATTAAATTATTCTTCGTTCAGCTTGCCCTTTGGTCTTGCCATAAACAAGAAAGAAGCACAGATTAACATTATCACGGCAGCTATCTGATACATTGTACTCAGGTTAACATCCATATCGCGAAGAATACCACCGGCATATAAAGCAATTCCACCTATAATGGTGCTGAAGAAATTCAATATACCGTATCCTGTAGCTCTGTAGCGGGGATCAGCAACCATGCAAAGCATGGGCATCATATTGGAATCACCGAATGACCGGGTGACAGAGTAGATCATAAATGCAGCTATAGCAAGAGGAAGAATGGTGGTACTGCTTGCAAGGAAAATAAAAGGAGCAGCAATACAGAGGCCGATTGCAGGGACTTGTATTCGTGCCAGCCTGTTTGTACGGCTCCATCTGTCGGCAAGGAAACCACCCAGAAGCAGACCTGCAATTGAAGCCGGATACAGATAACCTGTTGCATAAAGACCTGCAATCCCCTGGGAAAGGTTAAAATGCTCTTTATAATATGTGGGGAGCCATCCCATTACCAGCCATCCGACAACACCCAGCAATCCCCAGTAACCAAGCATCAGGAGGAAAGGGCCTTTTTTGAAAAGATCTTTTACACCGGAAAAGAAATTTACTTCTGATACTGATTTTTCAGTAATCTTAGTTGCCGTTTCATCCGCTGGGGGATCCTTAAGAAAAAATGCTACCAAAATGGAGTAAAATATTCCGATTACCCCGAAAAACATGAAAGCAAAATTCCAGGTATGACTTTCGGCAAGCATGCCACCCAGAAAACCAAGACTTGATCCGACCATCACTCCTGTCATATGTATTCCTGTTGCTGTGGAACGGGTTGATCCACGGTGGTAATCAGAAATCAGCGCCAGAGCTGCAGGGATATAACATGCTTCACTGATACCCATCAGAATACGCGTAATAAGTAATTGTTCAAATGATCTTGAGTAGGCAGTGAGCCACGTTACTATTGACCATACCAATAAACTGAATATAACCACACGGCTACGTTTGAAACGGTCTGCAAGAAATCCTGCAAACGGACTCAAAATACCATAGGTCCATAAAAAAGCTGAAGTAAGAAGACCAAATTGTGCATCACTCATCGGCATGGCATCAATGATAGATGACCGCATTGTCGTTATCATTATCCTGTCGAGATAATTCAAAGCACCTATAAAAAATAATAAAATTACAATGAGCCATGCACCTTTAGGTAATTTCGTTACTTTAGTTATTGATCCGTTTGTTGTTACAGTCATCAGTTCTACGTTTTTTTTGGAGTTATTTATTTTCTGTCAACAGCTTAATGATTGATAAATTCTTATCAGATTTCTTTTACAGACTTCATACAATTATACACTTCTTCTTTTAGCTTATCCGATACCATGATATTAAAATCGGGATGATAATTACCCGGGCATCCCAGTAATTCCATTGCATATGAATAGGCAGGAAATATTTCTTCCTTAGCCATGGTATTTCTAAGCAGGAGGATATTATTCAGGTGTTTTGAAACCTGTTTGCCGTTGCCATTTTCAAACTCCTGATACATAAGCTTTGAATTATAAGGAGTGCATGTGAACATTCCATCAAGATTCTTAAGTATTCCGGCTTTAATAGCTGCATCAAAAGAGTCAAGTCCACTGTACAATACTGAAAAATCTTTCCTTATCAGATTATTCCGCATCATATCGAGGATCATATTAAGGTTTGCAGTTTTAATACCTGTGATGTTGGGTATTTTCATAAGTGTGGTAACAACGTCCAGACTTACAGGCGCCTGAGTAACAGGAGGAAGGTCATATATGAATATAGGGTATTTTGAGCTTTTTGCTATCATGCTGAAAAAGGTTTTCATTTCACCTGCAGCCGGTTTGTAATAAAATGGCGGAGTGGCAACCACTCCTTCAATGTCAATATCATTTAATGCCTCGATTCTGTCAAGAACCCTCCTGACAGAACAATCCATTACACCAACCATTACAGGTACCCTTTTTGCCACTGTTTTAACACATGCTGAGGCTACCTTAGGATATTCACTGTTCCTGATCGATACCATATTGCCCATCGATCCCATGCAAAGCACACCTGCAGCTCCTGCCTCAATCATAAGATCAATTTGCCTTGAATAACTTTTTTCATTCAGTTTACCGTTTTCATCTAATGGTGTTCCCAATGCTGGATAAAATCCGTTTTTCATTTCTTTTATTTTTATGTATTAACTTATGTCAGACAATAATAAACCATGTTGACTATTTATTTCCCGGAGATTCTTATAAAACAGCTTGCTTTATCGCAATTTGATAAATCTTCATCATACCGGTACCCCTGTTGCCTGATAATCGGACTGTACAGAGCCGGACAATGATCGCAATAAGCATGAAATGGTTCCATATGGGTAAATTCATTCAACATTCCTTTTGAAGGGCATTTATGCATATCAATAATAAATTCGCCGCTTATTTCATTGAGTATCATAGTAAAATCAGCAGCTTCTTCATTAAGTGAATGAGACCAGTAGTTATAACATCCTTCCAGTCCTTCTTCATTAATATGTTTTCTCAGAGTATCCTTTAAATATAAATCTGACAGATAGCTCCAGAATTTATTCAGTTCCTCCCGGCCTCCGGTCATCTCAATAAATTTAAATCCCTCACTGTAGGCGGGGATAAATTCAGTACATGATATCATAATTTCACCTCCTTTAAAATGAATATTTGTTTACAGGCTCCGGTCTCATCATTAAAGTATTCCAAAATATATTCAAAGGATGTTCCTTCACATAAAGTACTATATAATGTATCGTATGTTTCCCTGTAACAGGGACAGGGTTTCCATCCTTTGCTGCGGATGTATGATAAACCCGGACAGGCGTCCTGAGTAATCTCTATTGTGTCCCCTTTTGTGATGATATTAACCGGCCATTCTTCTTTTTCATAGATATCCCTGAAATATTCTATCAGGGCATTTTTATCACCTGCTTTTAGTTTCTGATTAAGAGGCTTATAATATGCCCTGGAATATTGTTTCAAATAGTTTATCAGAGCATTTTTTCCAAAATTATCATAGATATAATTCATTAATAAATTCATCGATATATGAAAATCTCTATGGAGATACTTGTTGTCGGATGCTTTTCTCTCCATCCTTTTGATGCTCTGTGACGATAAATTGGATATTATGCTTTCACTGATAAGCTTAATGATCATTTCACCATTTCCGTATACCATTTTGGTTCCTGAGGTTAGGCTGACAATCATTGTGTTTTTATAAGGAGAAAGCTTTCTGATCTTATTTTCCTGCCTGATATCCAAAATAGCAGAAACAGCAATCAAAGCGAAATTATGTATGGCAAACCCCTGTGAATAAATTTCAGATATTGGCAGATTATTCTGCGGAACAGAGATCCTTTCAGAAACAGTCCTTATCCTTCCATCAATGGCTGTGGAATTTGTGATGGCATCTTCAATGTGAACGTCTTTATCCTTATTTTCCTTTAATGTTTCCTCCTTGTTCCAGTACAGAGCCAGATGGCAATCATAATTTAACAACAGGGCAAAAAGTTTACCATTTATCTCCCGGGCTGATAATATGATCATTCCTTTGTTATCAGTTATCGATTTTTTTCCTGTTTCAAGTACAACCTGAACAAAATTCTCATTTGTGGTTTTGATATTCTCCACAATTTTGTCAGCCAGATCTTCAGGATTTATATTTCCTTTTTTGTTCAGTATTTCCGGCTCCAGTTTGTCGTTTGAATCAGTCTCGGATTTCCAGATTATAATATTTCCGGCTTTTATATCTGTTGCTTGTTCTGTTTTGTCCCTTATGTTGTCGGGGGAAATGAATTCAATCAATCCGCTATCAAGCATCAGAAAACATACTTTGGTTTTGTTATCATCGAGTATCAGTATGTTGCAGAGGAAGTTATGATCCAATCGTTGCCCGGTGCCATTATTTGTTACAGTGATTTCTGAATATGGTGATATTACAGCTTTCTTCTTTGCTGCTTTGTATCTGATCATTTTAAAAATCTTAAATGTATTTAATAATTTTAATTCATTTTATTTTGTATGCGAACTAATGCCGGTACAAATTTAAAATACATTATCAATAAAAATAGAGATTTTATTTCATTATGCCCGGAAATGAATTTTTATCAATAATATAATAATCCTCTCTTGAAGATCTTTCCATTTCTTATTGAATTCATATTTATTACATAGTCATTTTGTCAACCTGGTAAATCCACTTAAAGCTATTCTGCCGTTCAGCAATTTATCGAGTGATCCATTTAGAAGTCCCAGGGCAATTTCTCCAAAAACCTCATCGATTGCATTACTGTACAGTTTAACTATTTTTTCGTTATGTGCCATTGTTGGGTAAACATATAATCCGGCAAGAAATCCTCTTTCCAGCATCATTCCGGTATAGATTGTGCGGAGTTTTTCCGCCTCGTTATGCTCAAAACTGAAATGTGCTAGGCAGGGATATCCTCCTGTTTTTACGGGTAATCCGTGTTTTTTCGCCAGTGTATTCCAGTTTTCCATTATTTCAGTGCCGGTTTTAGCCACATGTTCAGGAACATTTGTTGTTTTCATTTTATTTAAAGTTGCCAATGCTGCTGTGGGTCCGATGCTTTCAGTCCAGTAAGTGCTGCTGATAAATGAAGAATGAGCTCCATCCATAGCGTCTTTTGTTCCAATAATTGCCCCTATGGGGAATCCGTTACCAAGCGCTTTGGCAAATACAGCAATATCAGGAATAATACCAAACCGGAGATGAGCGCCACCGAAATGAAGCCGCCAGCCGATGGTAATTTCATCGAAAATCAATAAAGCGCCGCAGCGTTTTGTCTCATTACGGACATACTCCAGAAATCCGGGATCAGGATCAGAGTTACGGCAGGGTTCCATTATCACTGCTGCCAGTCTGGAACCGTAATTGGTTATTATTTTCTGAAAATTTTCTCTGTCGTTATATTGGAATGTCAGTGTTGTTCCGCGAAGTTCTACGGGTACGCCCATTGGATTGAGGCCAGGAAGAAGATGTCCTCTCAATGCATCAGTCTCTCCCAGATTTGCTGCCAAATACCAGTCGTGCCAGCCATGATATCCGCAAACGGCTATAACTGAACGGTCAGTAGTTGCCCGTGCAATTCTTACAGCTACTGCACATGCTTCACCACCGCAACGGACAAAACGAACCTGATCAGCCCAGGAGTGTATTTCGCACAGAAGATCCGCAAGTTCAACTTCCTCTGGAGGATTAAGTGATGACATGCTTCCCAGGTTAATACGGCGGCGGACTGCAGACGTTATTTCGGGATCGTTGAAACCTAACAAACAGGCACCTATACCATTGCTGACCATATCGTAATAATGCCTTCCATCAAGATCCCATACTTCACATCCACGTGCTTCCCTGAAATAGGCAGGCCATTTATCGGGAGCCATATTTTCCGGTCTCTTGCTGAGCAACTGAACACCTCCGGGTATCCTTTCCCTTGCATGCCTGTATAATTGCTGTGTCAGATCACTCTTTTTATCTTCAGGATTTAATAATCGGATTGCATTATTAAAAAATATATCATTAATATCCTCTTTATTTAAACCGAATTCTTCAACTGCATTTTTTAAAGCTCTCAGGGATTCAATTCCAACCAGAACGGGATTTGCGTGTGTCGCCTTTGACCAATCACAATAACTTTCATCGAACCATACAAAACCATCTCCGATGGTTACACATCTGCCTCTTAACTGGGAGATGGGGAAATCACTCCCCCATAATAATTTCCGCGGACCAAATTCCCTTAGAATTTCAAGTATGGCTTCATCTTCACATATGCCTGAGGTGTCGAACCAGATATTCTCAATGCCTCTCAATTTCTTTATGCCTTCTCTGGCATGAGGAGCATGAAAACTCCTTGCAGCATGAGCAAGTATAAGTTTTATATTTGGATAACGTGTGCAGATATGAATGATATCATCAATATTGTCAGGATCAGCAATTGCTTTTTTCTTAACAAGATGGAGCATTACCACAGAGCCTTTTGAGTCAGCTAATTTTGCCAGCCACTCAGGAAAAAAGCCTTTGACTGAAGATTCCAGGGAAGGATATTCTTTACTATAAAAAT
>CAZPMM010000013.1:0-12587 GCA_964587405.1 uncultured Rikenellaceae bacterium | reverse complement strand
ATAATCCTGCTCAATGCAGGAACAATGGCTGCAATACTTATAATGTTGCTTGTACCCTCGAAACTGATAAGCAGGATAACTCCTGTCAAAGCCATCAGGTATGACTGAAATGTGAAGATCAGTTATTAATACGGCCAACTTCCTCTGTCTGATCCGATTCCATGTTCATCGTCAGACGTATCTCATTCTCTCCGGTAATTATGTTTTTATAATGCTCATATCTTTCAAGAACCTCACTTACATAGTTCACAGATTCGGTTCCCTTGAAATAGCCATTCTTTACCACCTTGTCGTTATAATAAACAGGATCTGACTTCTTTAGTATCCAGACGGCAACATTATTTTCCCATTTATGGGGATCCATTCCGTTCTTTTCAGCCAGTTTCATGGCATCAAGAACATGTCCTGGCCCCGCATTATAAGATGCGAGTATGAATTTGATCCGTTCCTGTTCATCAGGTATCTTATCCTCATACATCGATTTGAGCCAGTTAATATACAGAGCACCTGCACGCAAATTACTTGCAGGGGATGATTTAACGTCGATCCCAAATCTTTCCCCTGTAGGTGGCATTACCTGCATCAGTCCGTAAGCTCCTGCCCACGATTCAACATCCGGATCAAACCTCGATTCCTGATAAATGAGAGATGCCATAAGACGCCAGTCCCATCCGGTTTCCCTCGCTGCCCTTTTGATCATATCATCCCACATGGATATCTTTCCTGTGCTTAGTGAATAATAATCACTCTTGACCATGTAATTCGACATGCTGTTCCGGAAATATTTAGCATATACAGATAAGTATCTGCGGCTTTCCTTAAAAGTGGATATCCAGATGTTAAGCTCGTTGAGCAGATCGGAAGACTCCTGTTTTTTCAGTCCCCAGGCTATGTTCTGGGGAAAACTGACAGGCGTATTTATATCTATATCCGGATAATAAGTTGAGTTTACCATTGCAATGTTCTCATCGCATACTGTATACTCTATTTCTCCGTTTGCCACAAACCTTATAAGCTCTTCAGAATGATAAGGCACTTCGATAACACTTATTGTATCTCCTATTTCATTTGAGAGTGCTTTCAAACGGTCAGTATATGCTGAGTTTTCCTGTACAAAAACCGTCTTGTTTGCAAGATCAAGCTGATTTCTGATAAGTTGTCTCTCAAGTGCATCGGCTTTAAGCGATTTCCAGTTCCGTGGCTTACGCTGCACCAGAACCTGGCGGGTTTGAATAATGGGATCGGTAAATAGTATCTTCTGCTTCCTTCCTGAATAAACTGTAAGTCCGATTGCAATTATATCAGCTTTGCCTTTCTGAAGAAGATCACATGCTCTTTCAAGTTGATTCTCGGTTATAAGCTCAAGATCTACGCCGAGATGATCTGTAAATTCATTGAGCAGTTCAAAATGAAAGCCCATTGGTTCACCCCTGTAAACAAAATAATTCGTGGAATTCATGTCAGTAATGGCAATAAGTTTTCCTCTCTGCCTTATTATTTCAAGATCAGAGGAAACATTATTACGGTCAAATTTTGTGGGGCGGTTTTTACTGTCAGTACAGGACATTAATACTGCTGCCAGTATAATTATAAATAAAATTGTTTTATTTCCCAATTATAAAGAATTAGTTTAACAATGATATCAGACATAAACACCGCAAAGATAATATAAATTTTTAATTATAAAATGTCCATGCAATTCCATACCTAATCATCCTATAATTCATAGGATATGAAGGAATCATATAATAATCATAACCCATCAGACCAGAATTGACATGATCGAACATTACAAAAATTCTCGTCCTTTTGAGTTTAAGGTTAAGAAACACATTGACAAAAGGGTAGTTTCCAGTCTTTACCCTATCCTGTCTGAAAAATCTTCCTGTTGCGGGCATATAGGAATATGCATAATAAGGAGTATGATAAAAAACATCCACCCCAAACTGGGAATTTAGTGAGCCATTTGTCTGCTTAAACCTGAAAAGATGTTCGATAAAAGCTGCAGAGCGCATAGAAACCAGTGGAAGGTCAAGGATTTCCTTATTACTGCTTATCTGTGCCAGGACATCTCCGGACAGATGGAATTTCCATGCTATCAGCTCTTTCCCTGCCATAACCGATGCCACCGACAATCCTCCTCCATGCTGGGAGGGAAGTGCTGAAGTATTAAAATCGGTGTAATTATCAATAATTGCATAATTAAATCTCAGATTTGTTTTAAGTGCGGGGTATGAAAAGCGTGTACCGACATCTATCCTGAACTCTTTTTTCATGCTGTTCTGCCATTCAAAATGGTTGCTACCCCAATGTTCTTGCCAGAAAGATGGCTGTCTGTTCATGATAGCCCCGTTTATATTCCATATCGCTGTTCCTTTTTCCCCACTAAACGATTTAATTATTTCCCCTTTAAGGCTGAAATCTCCTGCCCTGTATCCTGTGAGGAATAGTTCCCCGTCGGCAGTCCATCTGAATTTATCACCAATATTGTTAAAAAGTCTTCCCACAACGGCATTATTCAATTTTCTCCATGACAGTGTGTCTGCAAATGAAGTATCGTGGGTCGGATTGATTTGGCTGTAACGCAAAAGCTCATTCCGGATTCCTGCCCCGCCTCCAATCCTGAATTTCCTTTTCTCATCAGTGGCAAAATCAAATCTGACAGTATTTCTTATCATCCGGTTTGAAAGAGAATCAAAAGTGAAAGATTTATTAATATAAATTGTATCATAAAAGCCCGACATCGGATATTTATCAGCATAAGTCCGCTTTACGTTTTCATATATAAAGATGTGTGAAAAAATTCCTTTCAGTCCAACAAAATCTTTTTCCGTTTTTAATGTATCTTCCTTTCCGGTCTTTTTTCCAACCGTGAATCTCTGCACTATTAGGAGATTATTGTTCTTTATAGTGCTTTTTGCAAGGTTGAGTCCTCCAAGATTCACAGGTACATCTCTTGTTTCATACTGATCAAGTTTCTTGTCGGTGATACCACCGTTCTCATGGGATGTAAGACTGTTTACCCCTGCTGAAAAATAGAATTTATAAACAGGACCTGTGTATGATGAAAAGAAAGTGAATGTCTTATCATCAGCTTTCTGGTAATTGTACTGACCAAGGCTAAATATTACATCATAAATAAGTCCGAAATTGAGAAATCTGTTTACATTCTGGGAATGTCTGACCCTGAAAGTCTGTTCCGATATTTCCCTTGGCCCACCATTTGTCCAGGAAAGTTCACTGAAAGGAACCTGTGTATTCATGAAAACAGCCTTGCGGGGAACATACATTACCGGTAAATAGTTTGAATAGAGGAACTCATCCGGATTGTTTATCCTGTCAAAAAAATTAAGCTGGTAAAAGGGCAGTCCGTAATTACCAAGGGTTGCATTCAGAGGGGTATATCTGTCGGTGATCCTGTAACGGTGAAAAAGAGAGAAGACTGTATCAAACGGAATTATGACCTCTTCGGTAAAATCATGACTAAGGTTCCATTGTTTGATTATCCTGGATTTTGATGATTTCTGGGCAGAAGAGGCTAATCCGGTCAGAAAGAATAAAATGACTACTATTTGTAAATTTCTGATCATCGCGCAAATATAGGAATTATGATAATATGTGTAGGTGCATTCAGAAATTCCCGTCGTCAGTATGGCACAAAACTCCTTCCCTACCCTGATTTTTAAACAATGGATTTATATCAATCTACATTATCATTCAGATAAGCATTATTTTTACTTATAACCGGACCGTCATTATCATCCGAGGTCAGGGTAAACTGTGACAATTCGCTTTCAGCCTGGTTATGAGTTGCAGGAATCGACATATTCCTTCTGATATATGCGGGAACATCCTCGAATGCTTCGATGTTCTCCTTCATTGTTTTGCTTGAGATCCCTTCCTTCTGCATGATTTTTTGCATATGTTTCACCTTCTTCAGTCTCATTTCGGGATCATTATTGACATCAGAATCGTCATCAGGGTCTCTTTCAATCTTTATTTTCCTGCTGCTGATGCTTTCCATATTGAAATCCAGTACACCCTGGGAGTCTTCTTCAAAATCAGATACAATGGGAGAATGGTTCTTTCCGCAGACTTTAAATTCCTCCGAAGGCTTTTCATTACTTTTAAAGGTAGGAACGGGATAATCGGACCCTCCAAGGATTTCAACCGTTTTAGTCCTTTTTGGCTTAACTTGCGGGATAAGACTGTTTGCTTCAAATCCTGTTGCAATGACTATTATGCTCAAATTTTCACCAAGCGTCGCATCGGAAGAAAGTCCTCTTATTATCAATGCATTATCCGATGCAGCCGAATAAATATAATCAGTTATTTCGCCCAGTTCGTCCATTGTGAGTTCATGTTCTCCTTCCCCGGAAGATATGTTTATAAGGATGCTCTTTGCCCCTGTTATGTCATTGGAATTAAGCAGGGGGGATGACAAAGCATTTTCTATTGCACAAATAGCTCTGTTCTCCCCTGCTGCAATTCCCATACCCATGACAGCGACTCCCGAATTTTTCATAACAGTTTCAACATCGGCAAAATCGACGTTAATATATCCTGTTAGAGTAATTATTTCTGCTATTCCCTTTACAGCCGTAGCAAGGACATCATCTGCTTTACCGAATGCCGATGAAACTCCGAGATTCCCGTAAATATCACGGAGTTTCTCATTATTTATCACAAGCAGGGAATCTACATGATCCTTTAGTTCGGCTATTCCTTCTATTGCATAATTGATCCTGATTTTCCCTTCCGATTTGAACGGGATTGTCACAACGGCAATAGTAAGCAATCCTGCTTCACTACAGGCTTTTGCGATCACCGGTATAGCTCCCGTACCGGTACCACCTCCCATACCTGTTGTAAGGAAGACCATCCGGGTATTCCCGGAAAGTGAATTCATTACATCACTGATATTTTCCTCTGCTGCTTTCCTTCCTTTTTCAGGCTGGCTTCCGGCACCCATTCCTTCAGTCAGAGAAGCTCCAAGCTGGATTTTTACCGAAACAGGGCTCTTGTCCAAAGACTGACGGTCGGTATTGCATACAATGAAGTTTACATCCTTTATGCCTTTTTCAAACATATGATTGACGGCATTAACGCCACCTCCGCCAACTCCGACTACCTTGATTATTGATAACCTTTCAACCGGCAGATCGAAATTCATCAGATCATCGGAGTTTTCATTGAAAATCATTTTTTTCTCCACAGTATCTTTTTTTTACACTTCGGGATTAAATAACTATTGGTTTATCGGATTATCTTCAACTTCAAACATTTTCTGCATTATCATCTTTATTCTTTCAGTCAGACTGGTTTTCTGTTCCTCCGGATTATCATTATGATCATCAGACGTAATATTTGCCGGTCCGGAACCTTCAAAAGGTTTTTCAACATATTCTGCCTGAGGTGCTGCATTGAATGATTTCTTATACATTTCCAAAAAATCAAATCCACGCATTATAAGTCCGACACTTGTAGCATACATGGGCTGATTGATTTCATCTTTACCCGGTCCTGCAAGATGTTCATTTGGGTATCCTACTCTTACGTCCATTGCAGTCTTGAACTGCATTAACTGCGGAAGATGTTTCAGCATGGCTCCTCCGCCCGTAATAACGATACCTGCAGCAAGTTTATCGGCATATCCGGAATTTTGGATCTCGAAGTTGATAAAGTCTATTATTTCTTCCATTCTTGACTGGATAATATATGCCAGACTCCTGAAAGATATTTCCTTTGGCGTCCGTCCACTTATCCCCGGTATTGCAACCACCTTATCATCGGGCGCTATATCGCCGAGAGCAGAACCATACTGGATCTTAAGTTGTTCAGCATGCCTCTGAAGTATTGCACAACCTTCCTTGATATCCGTTGTGACTACATTTCCTCCAAGCGGGATCACGGCAGTATGCCTGATGATATTGTCATAATAAACAGCAAGATCGGTCGTTCCGCCTCCAATATCAACCAGAACAACCCCTGCCTCCTTTTCATCATCCGTCAGAACAGCATCAGAGGAAGCAAGAGGCTCAAGAATAAGATCTTTAACTGTAAGACCGGCACGCATAACACATTTTTCAATATTCTTGGCAGCAGCCACCTGACCGATCACTATATGAAAATTGGCTTCAAGCCTCCGGCCACAAATTCCGATAGGACTTTTCAGACCGGTTTCGTTATCAACGATAAAATTTTGCGGAATAACGTGTATTATCTCCTCACCTATATCAATATGTATCTTATGCATATCTTCAATAAGCCTGAAAACCTCATCTTTCTTTATATCATCCTCGTAATTTTCACGGGTTATATAACCACGGCTCTTCATGCTCTTGATATGTTGCCCGGCAATTCCTACAAATACATCAGAAAATTTTACACCAGACCTTTTCTGTACATCCTCAACAGTGGTTTGTATGGCTGTGACCGTGTCCTCAATATTTATCACAACTCCCCTTTTAACACCTTTGGAAAGGGCTTTGCTAAGTCCCAGTATTTCAATTTTACCATTTTCATTTTTTTTACCGACTATTGAAACGATTTTTGTGGTCCCGATGTCGATTGCTGCTATGTGCTGTTCTCTCTTGCTCATAATACCTTATTTATTTTGCCTGTTATCTTCTTTTACATACTATCTGATCCTTGAATTCCAGGTTGATCGTTGAATATTTGTTCCAACCTGTAACGGGCAGGACTTTTACATAAAAAGCAGCAAGGTTCTTAAGCTTGCCTTCAAAATTCTCGAATGTCCCAAGATGTATCTGGTGATTTCCAACCCTCGGAATAAGATCGACCTTCTGCCGGTTGTCTACATATATCTGATCGATCTGTGCCGACCAGAAATCATCTCCGGATATATATTTTACAAAATGGTAAACATCTCTTAATATGGTATGTCTAATGCTTGTATCCAGAATACTGACGCCATTCAGCATTGCCTGACTGATAGTAATATCTCCACCCACTATATGCAGCCTGGGATTATATAAATTCCTTCTCCTCATCAGAACTCCGTCTTCATCTATGAAATAATCACCTCCTGAATCGGGCATCACCCGCATCACGGGATTCCTCTGATCCACGTCAACTTTGAGTATTCCGTCGATACCCAGGTATACTTCTGCCTGTCTCAGTTCTCTTAATCCTGATACTCTTTCTTCAATGCCCGCGAGTGACAGGTTTTTCACAGGCTGGCCGAGTATTTTTGTACCGTTACCATGTACCAGGTTCAGTAACTGCCGGTTTGTAACAAAATTATACTCGGATGAATCGGCAATACTTATTGATATCCCCTTGCAGGGTTTTGATATATAATATGATGAAAGAAAGAAAGGAACTGCTGCAACATAAAGCAGAGGTAATACCAGCAATATTTTAATCAGCCTTCTCATCGTATCATTTACCTTTCAGTTTTTCTTCAATAGGAGCAACCAGCCTGTCTATATTCCCTGCACCTATCGTCATAAGCACATCAAGCTTCTCAGGATCAAGAAGTAGAAGAACATCTTCCATCTCCAGAAGTTTTTTGTCCTTTAATTTCATTTTATTGAATATCAATTCAGACGTCACACCCTCAAGCGGTTTTTCTCTTGCGGGATATATCGGAAGGATTATTGCTTCATCAAGTTCATCCAGTATCTGAGCAAATGCTTCAGCATGATCACGGGTTCTTGAAAACAAATGAGGTTGAAAGATTCCGGCAATTCGTCTTCCGGTGAAATATTCCCTGACAGACCTGATACATGCCCTTATTTCTTCAGGATGATGTGCATAATCATCAATGTATGTCAATCCCGGCATGTTGACCCTGATATCAAATCTTCTTTTCACGCCTTTGAACAGTACTATTGATCTTCTTATCTCGGATTCTGTCACTCCGCATTTCAGGGCTATTGCAATTGCTGCAGTCAGATTGTCGATATTTATGATCCCCGGGAAAGGAAAGCGCAGATCTTTTAAAACTCCCTCCGGAGTGGAAAGGTTGAACAGATAAAAATCACCTTTTTGTACAATATCAAAACAC
The DNA here is from genome assembly GCA_964587405.1 of uncultured Rikenellaceae bacterium. GTDB lineage: Bacteria > Bacteroidota > Bacteroidia > Bacteroidales > VadinHA17 > LD21. The sequence goes on along the minus strand of CAZPMM010000013.1, from coordinate 4,555 downwards.
CTGTAATCTGAGCCCTGTTCATTGCCATAGGTAAAAAATGAAACTCCTTCAGGACATTTTATCTTTTCCTTTATTTTTTGATTAACGATAAGAATACCTTCCGGTCGGATCCTATTGCAGAAAATATTATATGCACCGATCATAGTCTCCAGATCTCCATAAATCTCAAGATGATCTGCATCAACAGCGGTAATAACTGCCATCAACGGATCAAGATGATGGAAAGAACGGTCAAATTCATCGGCTTCCATTACAGTAAACCTGCTTTCACCAAGAAGCAGATTTGAATTGTAATTACGCGATATACCACCGAGAAATGCTGAACAACCGACCTGAGACTGCTTTAGAACATGTGCAATCATCGTTGAAATTGTCGTTTTTCCATGTGTCCCGGCAACAGTAATTGTATCAGTGGTTTTGGAAATAAGTCCCAGTACTTCCGCTCTTTTGTTTATTCTGTACTCATATTTTCTGAAAAATCCGAGTATTATGTTTTCTGCGGGTATTGCCGGAGTATAGATCACAAGAACACTATCTTTTCTGCTTATATCCTTAAATAATTCCGGAATAGCTGAAACATCATCTTCAAAGTTTATTACACAACCTTCTGATGACAATGAATTTGTAATACTGCTTTCCGTTCTGTCATAACCAGCAACGAAGTATCCTTTATTCCTGAACCACAAAGCAATGGCACTCATGCCAATACCTCCGATACCGACAAAATATACACCTTCTATGTCATCCAGATAGTTCATATTCGGGCCAGTTTCAATATTTCATTTGCAATTTTTATATCAGCATCCCGGTCAGCCATTTTTCTGATGTTCTGTGAAAGCAATGCTTTTTCTGAAGTATCAATTGCAAGCCGCATGATCTCATCCACCAGTATAGTGTCAACCTGATTGTCAGGAATCAAGATGGCGGCATCGTTCTGCGACAGTGCTTCGGCATTTTTTGTCTGATGGTCTTCAGCTACATTAGGTGAAGGAATTAATATTACAGGTTTCCCCACGAGACATAATTCTGAAATGGTTCCGGCTCCCGCTCTTGAAACAATGATATCTGCAGCTGCAAAAGCATAATCCATCCTGCTTATAAAACCGTGAACCGAAACAGACTGTGCTGATCCGGCATCAACAATACTTTTTATGTCTTCATAATAATACATCCCTGTTTGCCACAACCATTGCAAGTCTGATGAAATCATTTTCTGAATACTCATGCTCAGACTCCTGTTGATGCTTCCCGCACCCAGGGATCCTCCAAGTACCAGTATAACCTGTTTGTCTTTACTCAGCCCGAAATACTTCAGAGCTTCAACCTTAAGTACATTTAGATTATCGTATTTCTGACGGACCGGATTACCGGTTTTTATTATTTTCCTTTCAGGGAAATATTTATCCATTCCGTCATATGCCACACAGATCACTGAAGCTCTTCTCGCCAGCAGTCTGTTGGTTATACCTGCATGACTGTTCTGTTCCTGGATCAAAGTTGGAATTCCCATTCTCCCGGCAATCCATAAAACAGGTCCGCTTGCATATCCTCCCACCCCTACGGCTACATCCGGACGGAAATCCTTTATTATCTTTTTTGCCATGGAAAGACTTCTTATCAGTCTCAGAAGAACACTGATATTCCTGAAGCTTATTTTTCTATAGAACCCTGAAACAGGAAGGGCAAAGATTCTATAACCGGCAGCAGGAACTTTTTCCATTTCCATCCGGCCTTCAGCACCCACAAAAAGGATATCTGTCTCCGGTTCAATACGCCGCAGTGCATTGGCAACGGAGATGGCTGGGAAAATATGACCTCCCGTTCCTCCTCCGCTAATGATAATCCTCTTATTTAGTTGCTGTTCCATAAATTACATCACCTTCATCTTTCTTCTCCTCTTCAGGAAGCTCTTCTTTTCTGATTCTGGCATTGACCACTCTGCTTACGCTCAATATGACCCCTATTGAAAAGCACATTACTATCACTGATGTCCTCCCCCAGCTTACAAGGGGAAGTGTCTGCCCCGTGACAGGCAAAATGCCTACTGCAACCATCATGTTCAGCATAGCCTGAGATACTATCATTACAATTAGTCCGAGGACAAGATATGCAGGGAATGCGGTTTCACATTTCTTTACGATGGATATTCCCCTGAAAAGGAGGATCATATAAGCCATTATGAGTGGAATTGCTCCAAGAAAGAGCCCATATTCTTCAATTATTATTGCAAAAATGAAATCAGAATTTGACTGGGGAAGTATATTTCTCTGTACGCTATGTCCGGGAGCCTTACCAAACAATCCTCCCGTTGAGATCGCTATTTTGGCCTGATTTATCTGAAAATCATCAGCCTCATTACTTTGACCTGTAAAATAGCTAATTATCCTTTCAATCCAGGTCATTACCCTGTTATCTTCCTTTATCAGCCACAGTAAAATTGCAAAAAGCACGACAAAAACCACAGCCATTCCAATGTAAGCGATCAGATATTTAATAGGAACGCCTCCGATGAACATTATCAGTATACAAATACCGAAGATCATTAGTGCTGTGGAGAGATTTTCCGGCATTATCAGCGCACAAATGGCAAAAACAGGCATAATGAGAAACTTGGTAACAAGAACAAAATCATTCAGCTGGTTCTGATATACCGACAGAGTTCTTGCCAGATAAATTACCAGTGCCACTTTTGCTATATCGGAAGTCTGTATCCTGAACCCGAAGAATTCCAGCCAACGTGTAGCATCATTAATCCTTACACCGAAAAAATATGTCAATACCAATAATATTGCTGATGCTATAAGAGCAATTCCTGCGAGTTTTGCATATATCTTGTAAGGCAGATAATGAACAATTACAATTACAACCAGTCCGACTGTCAGCATCAAGAACTGGCTGCGCAGAAAATATGTTGTATTTCCTCCATGATTCCTGAAAGCTACATTCACTGAAGAGCTGTATACGGCAAGGAGAGAATAGATCATGAATATGGCGACTATTCCCCAGATTGCCCTGTCGCCCTTAAATGTTCTAGAAAACCATCCCTGCTGCATCTCAGTTCGTATTAAAGGTTTCTGACAGCTGCCTTGAACTGCCGACCCCTGTCCTCATAATTCATGAACAGGTCGAAACTGGCACAGGCCGGTGACAATAAAACCGTATCCCCTTTCCTTGCCAGATAATATGATGATCTTACCGCTTCTTCCATTGTTGATGTTTCAATGATAGTGGGAACCTTATCCTTAAAAGCGCCAAGTATCTTCTTATTGTCTTTTCCCAGGCAAACGATAGCTTTCACTTTCTGTTTCACAACATGGTAAAGTTCAGAATAATCATTTCCCTTATCGATACCACCGGCTATCCATACCACATCAGTCTCCATACATTCAAGAGCATACCATGTTGCATTCACATTTGTTGCCTTGGAATCATTAATGAAGTTTATACCGCTCACTTTGATTACCGGTTCCAGGCGGTGTTCTACACTCTGGAAATCAACTAGACTCTCTCTGATCACATCCTTCCGGATGCTGAGCACTTTACCTGCAATAGCTGCAGCCATTGAATTGTAGGTGTTATGACGTCCTTTGAGCGCCAGTTCATGAATGGTCATAAGATTGGTGGTTTTATTATGGTAATCAATAATTAATTCATTGTTTTCGATATAGGCTGCCATCTTCTCATTTACTTTGTCGGAGAAAGGAAGAAGTGTCATACCATAGTCTTTCTTAGCAAGTTCCCGTTGAATCACCGGATCATCATTCCAGTAAATGAAAAAATCCGATTTGGTCTGATTCCGTGTTATCCTGAACTTGGAATCAATATAATTCTGAAAATCATAGCCGTATCTGTCAAGATGATCGGGTGTTATGTTCATTAATATTGCTATCTCAGCCTTGAAGTCAAACATATCATCAAGCTGAAAACTGGATAGCTCAATAACATAATAGTCGTAATGCCCCAATGCTACAGACATGGCAAAGCTGTTGCCCACGTTACCGGCTATAGAAACACTCTTACCGGCTTTTGAAAGCATATGATAAATAAGGTTCGTTACCGTTGTCTTACCATTGCTGCCGGTTACACATATTTTGATACCTGTTGCATATCTGGCTGCAAATTCTATCTCGGAAATAACAGGAATGTACTTGCTCCTTATTTCCATTATTATTGGAGAATCTTCCCTGATTCCCGGACTTTTAATCACTTCAGAGCTATTGAGTATCTCAGCTACGGTATGCTTACCCTGTTCCCATATGATATTATTCTTATTCAGGACATTAAGGTATTTCTCCTTTATTTCTCCATAGTCTGATACAAATACATCATATCCTTTCATGGCAGCCAGGACTGCTGCCCCTGTACCACTCTCACCTGCCCCCAGTATTACAATTTTCTTTTTCATTCAATTATCTGATCTTTAATGTCACTATGCTTAGCACAGCAAGGATCAGTCCTACTATCCAGAAACGTGTGACTATCTTTGGTTCCGGATATCCTTTTTTCTGATAATGATGATGAAGGGGAGCCATAAGGAATATCCTCCTTCCCTCCC
>CAZPMM010000012.1:0-12750 GCA_964587405.1 uncultured Rikenellaceae bacterium | reverse complement strand
ATTATGTTCAAGTTCCCGATTTTACTCAAAACTTTAACAGGTATGGCTATTGCCTCAATAACCCGCTCAAATATACAGACCCTTCGGGAGAACTTATTTTCTCTGCACTATTACCCGGTATAGGGACAATTATTGATGCAGCATTATGGGGGGCTGTAATCAATGGTGGCTTTTATACTGCTAGTGTAGCGATTAGTAATGGTGGTTTTAACAATTGGGATTGGGGGCAGTTTGGATAATCAATGGCTGTTGGAGCAATTTCTGGAGCTGCAGGGCCGGAGCAGGAATGTTAACTCAAGGACTTCAAGTCTATGGTGCAATACCAGGGGCATTAATTGAAGGAAGAATACAAGGAGCTGCAGGAGGCCTTGCAGGTGGTTTTGGAAATGTAATTATGGAAGATGATTGGGGAGTTTTCGGAAGCGGTTTTGCTACAGGTTTTATTTTAGGTGGAATTTCAGGAGGTATTGAAGGGTATAAAAATGTTCAAAGTGTTGGAGCAAATCCATGGTCTGGTAAGTTATATACAAATGATATTACTTATAGTACCACTCCTAAAAATGGAATTCCTTTGCAGCCTAATCCAGAAAGAGATTGTTACGGCTATGCCTTGGAATATGCTGATGCCGGACATGGAAACAGAAATGCATCCCATTTCCTTTCGCAAACGGGGAATGCCCCCGGGGCAGACCCTGAGTTAGTAGCAAGAAGTTCAGGTATTCATATAAACAGAGGTTTTACAGGATGTGTAAATTCAGCCAGTGCTTATGATGGCATTGGTAGACAATTAGCAGGAGGAAAAGAAATAATTGGGGTCATGTCAAGAAGTGGACAAGGCCATGCCGTAAACCTTACTAGTATTACAACAGCAGATAAGTTAAGAATAATTGGTGATGGTTATAAACGAGTTTTAAGATCAACATCTATTTGGGATCCAATTGTAGGCCATACAACTGGATCAGTATCATTTCTGAAAATTATAACTTTATTTTAATCTTGCGGAAACATGAAATGTGTTTTAATAACATGTATGATTTTACTTTCTTTAAATGAGGGTTATGCGCAAAATTGCAAAGGAAGTTTTATCGATGCCATTGAACATACTTATAATAAGTTGAAAAAGAAGTTTGAAAGAATTTCTTAGAAAAGCATAATTAAAAGCAATAGGCCAAAATCAATATTTTTAAGATATATATGTTCATAACGATACAATAATTCTTCCATTTTCCAGTGTCGTGCATAGTTATTTTTTTAGAAGTGTGAAATTCAGAAAAGGGATATATCCACCGGTTTGCCGGAATGTTTTCTCTCGTGGTCGATAAGCCATTTTTTCCTTTTCAGTCCACCTCTGTAACCTACAAGGGTTCCATCCGATCCAATCACCCTGTGGCAGGGAATAATTATTACTATCCTGTTCGAACCGTTTGCTGTACCTACGGCTCTTACAGCACGCGGATTATTAATGGCTTCAGCCTGATTGTGATAAGATACAGTCTCGCCGTAAGGGATTTTCAATAATTCATTCCAGACTGCTTTCTGAAAATCAGTCCCGGGAGTTACAAGGGGAAGGTCAAAGACTTTCCTTTTTCCCGAAAAATATTCTTTCAACTGTTTTTTGAGATGCCTCAGATGTTTGCCGCGACCTTCTTTTGTTTTTTTGACACGAAGGAGTTCCTTCAGCTCTGTTAGCTCATCATTTATAATTCTGTCGTCTGAGAATTCAAGCAGGCAGATACCTTCTTCGGTTGCGGCAGCGATCATTTCGCCGAGAGGAGTGTTGATCCTGGTTGTTTTTATCATGAGTTTTGTACTTTGTTATCGGAGTATTAAGTTCAGGGCTCATGGTGAAAAGCTCTCACCGCTCAACTCTCATTGCTCACAACTTATAACTCACCATGGAGAGAACACAGAGCTCAAAGAGTCCCGACAGCTGTCGGGACGGAATCGCCGGGATATCCTACCCGCTCTTTAGTCTCATAGTCTTTTCGCCTGTTCGTGCCCTGATCATATTAGCTCTCCTCCATCATTCTTTTTGTTTCTCACCCGGGAATTATTGCTTCGGAAACCTTCCTGAGTTTGATTTAATATATTTAATGTTACGGAACCTCAGTGCTGACCAGTCATTATCGACAGATACTATCTTTATCCCGTAGAATCCCATATCGTTAAGAGCTTTCCATCCTTTATCGCGTCCGAGATCAGATGAAAATAACTTTGAACCTTTTTTTGGAAAACAGAACCATAATATTCCATCTGCAGTAAGGTTATTAAGGACAACAGGAGAAATATCATTTACTTCCCGGATACTAGTTACAAATACTATCATGAAATTATACGGACATCTCTGATCAATTTCCGTATCGATAATAACTTCACTGAGTTCATCCGATGCTCTTTTCAGGAAATCATCTCCTGCATTTATTATCACTATCCTGTTATATCCCTTATAATTGAGTTTCCGGAGCAAATCTTTCATCTCACATTCATATATACAGCTAATTTAATAAAAAATTGAATTAGAGTAAAAAAGGTTTTATCTTTGTTGAATCTGAAATGGGGTGCCTTAATACTACGGGCTGAGATCATACCCTTTAACCTGATCCGGGTAATACCGGCGGAGGGAAAGAAAATCATAATTGATATCAGCTCAGGAAAGTTAAGGATTCACTTTCAGTGTAAGACTTGCTTAGATTCAGAGGTTAAGGTTTACGGCATGGTAACCCTGATCTGAAGCCTTGAATTTTGAATAAAACAATAAAAGGAGAAATGAAAGCAAAATGGATTTTTATTTTGGTATTGTATGTTCTTATTTTCAGTGAGCTTTATGCACTGCAGGGAGGGACATCTGTTATCCGTGGAAGAATCACTGACATTGAAGGTAATTCTTTATCAGGTGCGGGTGTGACCATCGAAAATACTTTTCATGGAACACACAGCTCTGCGGATGGTTACTACCGCATTGACGGTCTGAAGGATGGCAATTATAATATCCTTATATCATTTATTGGTTACGAACCGGAGATTGTCAATATAAATCTTAAAGGGGAAGCTGTTGTCAATGTGAGTCTTGTGCAGAAATCATTTCTTGCGGGAGAAGTGATAGTAAACGCGACAAGAGCCGGTTCACGTTCACCGCTTGCGTATACATCACTTGACAATGCCATTATTGCCAGGCAGAACAGCGGGGCTGATATCCCATATCTCCTGAGCCTTACGCCATCGCTGGTTGAAACATCAGAAGCAGGCAACGGAATAGGATATACTAATCTCAGAATAAGGGGTTCCGATGCGAGCAGGATAAATGTAACTATTGACGGGATACCTCTTAATAATCCGGAATCACATCAGGTGTTCTGGGTTGATCTTCCTGATCTGGCATCATCTGTTGATAATATTCAGGTTCAGAGAGGTGCAGGAACTTCATCTCAGGGTGCAGGTGCTTTCGGTGCAACATTGAATCTGCAAACTAAAAATCCCGGGAATGAACCTTATGCACAAATAAGCAGTACACTTGGTTCTTTCAATACTTTCAGGAAAATGATCGCTGCCGGAACAGGGATACTTGCTGATCGATTTGCATTTCAGGTAAGATACTCCGATATGAAAAGCGACGGATACATCGACAGAACAGGTTCCGATCACCGTTCGGCATTTATTAACGGTGCATTTAGGACCGAACGCTCCTATCTGAAAGCTAATATAATACTTGGCGAAGAGCATACTAAAATAGGATGGTGGGGCGTCCCCGGTGACATGCTTCAGGTAAACCGGAAATACAATCCGGCCGGTAAATATACAGATCAGAACGGAATACTTCAATATTATGATAACGAGAGTGATAATTATAACCAGAATCATTACCAGGTTTTTTATGACCTGAACATTAATGAAAAGATCAGCTTAAGTACTGCATTTCATTATACATACGGTAAAGGATATTATGAAGAATTTAAAGATGACAGAAATCTCTCTGAATATGGTCTGCCTGATATTGAAATCAATGGCAGTCTTATTTCCGAAAGCGACCTTGTAAGGAGAAAATGGATGAAAAATAACTTTTATGGTCTGATATATTCTCTTAAATATAAATCAGGTAAACTGGAAACCATTTTCGGCGGTGGTGCTAATCATTATTCCGGTGATCATTACGGGAGGATCATATGGATGAGATATTCGGGAGATTTGGAAAAAGATCATCAGTGGTACTTTAACAATGGCAATAAGGAAGAATTCAGCATTTTTGGTAAAGCAGATTACTTTCTTACAGGAAAACTCTCTGTTTTTGCTGATCTGCAGTACCGATATATTAATTACAGGATGAAAGGCAATGATGATGATCTGAAAGACCTGGGACAGGAACATGACTTCAGTTTCTTAAATCCCAAAGCCGGTCTGTTTTGGTCCATAAACCAGAATCAGGATGCATATCTTTCTTTCTCAGTGGCCAACCGTGAACCCACCAGAGCCGATTTTAAGGAAGCAGCCGGAGATCCGCAGGCAACACCAAAACCTGAAACACTTTATGATACCGAACTGGGATTTAAACAAAGAGGTGAAAAATACTCAACTATAATAAACCTGTATGCAATGATATATAAAGATCAGCTGGTTCCAACAGGAGAGCTTAGCAGCTCAGGCTATCCAATCATGACAAATGTTGAAAAAAGCCGGCGCCTGGGAATAGAAATTATAACAGCATTGAAACCGGCAACTTTTTTCAACTGGGATTTCAGTCTTACAATGAGCAATAACAAAATCAGAGACATAACAGAATATTATATTGATTACAACACAGACGACTGGTCAGAAGAATATAAAAGCAGACACCTTGGTACTGTAGATATTGCTTATTCACCCTCATTGACTGGGATCAGCGACATGAATTTCAGAATACTCAGAAATACCCGCCTGCATTTTATAAGTAAATATGTTGGCAAACAATATTTCGACAATACAATGAGCAATGAAAGAATGATAGATCCATATTTTATTAATAATCTGCAGATAGACTTTGAACCGAAAATACGCAAAATCAGGAATACGTCATTTCAGCTTTTGGTCAATAACATTTTTAACAGTAGATATATAAGTAATGCTTATGGAGGTAACTGGTATGAAGACGGTATTGAAAAAACCTGGGCATATTATTTTCCACAGGCAGAAACAAATTTTATGGTGAGAGCTGAATTTATGTTCTGAAATAATACCAGAATGTTAAAATAATATCAGAATTAGTCGCAAACCAGAGGAATGGGAAACTGGATATCAAATAACTGCATCGAAATATTTGGAGCAATAGCAGGTATTGTTTATGTATTCCTTGAGATCAGGCAGAATATCTGGCTGTGGCCCGTAGGGATAATTACATCTGGAGTATATATATGGGTATTTTTCACAGGGAAGCTATATGCTGATATGTCTCTGCAGGGATATTATCTTGTAATAAGTGTGATCGGTTGGTATTGGTGGGGAAGGAAGGACGGGAAGGAAGAATGGGAGAGGGGGAGATGTAATAAGACAGAGAAACTAAATGACATAGAGACGGAGAGACTTGCTATATCGAGGATAAAGCTGCAGACTGGAATAATTCTTTTAATTGTTTTTGTTATACTTTATTCGGGTATGTGGTTTGTGCTTGACAGGTTTACGGATTCACCGGTACCGGAGTGGGACTCATTAATAACCTCTCTTTCAATCATTGCAACATGGATGCTTGCCAGGAAAATATATGAGCATTGGTATCTCTGGATAATAATAAACATTGCTGCCGCTCTTCTGTTTTATAACAGGGCACTATATCCGACAATGATCCTTTATTTTATTTATATGATCATGTCTTTTGCCGGACTGAAAGAATGGAAAAAGTCACTGAAGCAATTGCTGCCCACGGATTCAGACCGGAGAAGCAATAATGATGGTAATATTACCGCTTGCATCTGAAATAGCACCATTGAGTGTTCCTTTTTCAAGAATGTTCACTCCGGGAATGGATTACTGCTTGTTTCAATAATCCTTTCGGAAAATTTTCCTTTTGCAGATTGTATATTGTGCAGTTTCCGTCATCCGGCTGCTGGAACCCGGAACAACTAAATCAGTATTTGTCTTGCGTACTCAACGCAGGTCTTTGTTTCCTTAACAGCATTTGACCATGGTTTGATATCATATTCGAGTTCAATATCCACATATATGGGCCACTTCTGTTTTTTGATCAGGAGAAGAATATCAGCGATCGGCACTTCTCCCTGTCCCCATACTTGGTTTGTATTTGGTGGATCAGTTTTCGGACCGGTCTTGTCTTTAAGGTGAATAGTAAAGATACGGTCATGGTATTTTTCAATTATCGTATTCGGGTGAATACCTGTTGATCCGAAGAAATGGCCTGCATCGAAGTTCATCATAACGGCAGGCGATGCAGCCAGGAAGGGGTCATAGCTGAATCCCGGGGTTGCAAACTGCATATGATTGTGGAAAACTGCATACATTCCGTGTTTTTCAGCAAATGGTGCCATCTTTTTTACAGCATCTTCACCGATTTCGTCGCATACACCTTTGGCTCCCATAGCTTTGGCTGCTCTGAATGAATAATCAATTTCCTCATCAGACCATCTGGCCGGAGAAAATTTTACAATATGGATTTTGATCCCTGCTTCGTCAAATAATTTTTTTGCCTTTTCAACTTTAGACATTGGCAGTGAGATTCTCCATTGTTTGAGGTCCTGGTTATATCTGGCAATAGCAGCTTCCTGTTCGGGGGTTCTCTTCTGGCTCTGAGATGCAGGAGCAGACATCCTGGTCATCGGATTTGCAGGTGCTCCCAGATAGGTCTCAAGATCACCGCTCATCAGTTCGATAGAATTCAATCCTGTCTGCCGGCAGTAATTGATAATGTTTTCAATGCCTCCAGGCATGCTTCGCCAACTATAAGTGATAGCACCAATTTGTACACCCCCAAAATTTGAATCGGATGGAGATGTAAGCGGAGATACCTTTGTGAAAGAACTTTTAAGTTCTGAACCCGGTACTATTGTCAATGCCGCAAAAGCAGCACTGCTTCCTATAAAACTACGTCTTGATAGTGTCATTTTTTGTATTTTTTAATGAAATTTCATACAATGTTAACATAAAAATAAACAAAACATCTGATCGTTGTTACATATTATCAGAATATTAAATTTAATTGATTTTTTGATCATTCGATCAGAGTTTTTTTGGATATTTGATACATCTCAATTATCTGACAGGTTTAATTTGAAATGCAGGCATATAAAAAGACTATAATTCTTGCTGACGGGGATTTCCCACGGCATGAAATACCTCTGAGTTATTTAAAAAACGCCGCAAGGATAGTGTGCTGTGACGGAAGTGCAAACCGGCTTATAAGGGCCGGCTTTATACCTGCTGCGATTGTCGGAGATCTCGATTCGGTTTCAATGGAAATCAGAGAAAAGTATTCCGAAAAGCTTTTTCCTGATCCCGATCAGGAAACCAATGATCTTACAAAAGCAGTAAAGTGGTGCATAAAAAAAGGTTTCAGCGATCTGGTAATATTAGGTGCGACTGGCAAGCGGGAGGATCATACAATAGGAAATATATCCCTGCTGGCAGAATATGTAAGAGATGCTGAGATAATAATGGTAACCGATACAGGATTCCTGTATCCTTATCTGAAATCCTGTATTTTTAAGGCAATCCCAGGTCAACAGATATCTGTTTTTTCAATTAATCCTGAAACTGAGATTACTTCTGTGGGATTGCGTTATCCCCTGGTCAGAAAAAAACTTCTGAACTGGTGGGAAGCTACACTGAATGAAGCTGCAGCCGGGGTTGTAGAGCTTGATTTTGAGGGTGGTACGATAATAGTGTTTATGGAGTTTTAATCACTGTCAGTAATTTTCCTAAAGGCAAAAATGGTGCAATAGCTAAAAATTTATTCCTGGTATTATCATTGCATGCCGCCTTGCGTTTGTACCATATATTGTTCTGGACAAGAAGCTTGATCCGATCGAATCTGTGGAGCTGAGCTGGAAGCTTACAAGAGGCCAAGACTGGACAATAACTGAAAACATAAAAACCTGTTGAAGAGATTCGGGCGGCTTTATGGGAACATAACCTTCCTTAGTTTTGCAAACCTCAGCAGCAGCTTCTTCTTTCCTCCGTTATCGAATTCAACCGATGCAGTATTGTTAGGAGCTTCCCCTTCAATGGAAATGATTACACCCTGGCCGAACCTTTCATGTATCACGGTATCACCTTCACTGAATTCCGTTGTTTCGGGATTTGTTGATGAAGGCTGAGCGGATACCAATGATCTGTCACTTGTCCGGATTTTTTTTAATCGGGGATGAGGTGTATAAACTGCCGGTTCTTCATCGAAACGGTATGTCTTGGACTTTATTTCCGGTTTTGTGCGGAATGGTTTTCCACCCGTCTGGGGATAATGAATAAATTTCTGATCAATCTCTTTCAGAAACCGGCTTGGATTACTTCTTTCAAGATTTCCCCATTTATATCTGTTCAGTGCATAACTTAAAATAACCTGTTTCCTTGCCCTGGTGAGTGCAACATAAAAAAGTCTTCTTTCCTCTTCCAGTTCCCTTGAACTTCCTGTCGACATCGGTGAGGGGAACAGGGTATCTTCCATTCCGACTATATATACATAATTGAATTCAAGCCCTTTGGCAGAATGCATCGTCATCAGGGTAACTTTATTGCGATCTTTTTCCTTCTCATTATCCTGATCGGTAAGCAAAGCTACATTTGCAAGGTATGCTTCAAGAGTTGAAGGTTCACCATTGGTTTCAGCAGCTTCGGTAAAAGCTTTTATACCATTTAGCAATTCTTCCATGTTTTCATACCTGCTGATTTCTTCCGGCATCTTACCATCTCTCAGCTCTTTCATTATCCCTGATCCGAATGCAATTTCCCTTGCTTTTGAATATGCATCAGTCTGGTCTTTCCCAAGCGACAATGTATTTATAAGATCAGTATAAGTAGAAAGCTTCCTTATCGTTCCCGAATTGAAATGTGACGGCAGTTTTTCAGTTTCAGTGATGATACTCCATGCAGAAGTATCAGATATGGCAGCAAGCTCAAGTATTTTCCGGATGCTTGTGTCGCCAATACCTCTTTTGGGATAATTTATTGATCTTTTAAGAGCCTCTTCATCTTCGGGATTGACAACCATCTTGAAATATGCAAGAATGTCTTTAATCTCTTTGCGTTCATAGAATGAAAGGCCTCCATAAATCTTGTAAGGTATGTTCTTCCTTCTCAATGTCTCTTCAAAAATACGGCTCTGGGCATTTGTTCTGTACAGTACAGCAAATTCTTCCCACTTCAGCTGTAGTGTAAGTCGTTTATCAAAAATATCTGATGAAATATTGAAGCCCTCTTCCATATCTGTTATTGCCTGCAAGACAATTATCTTTTCGCCAGGCTCATTCTTTGAAAAGATGGTTTTATGGATCTGTCCTTCATTATTTGCTATTATATCATTTGCAGCATTGACAATGGTCTGTGTTGACCTGTAATTCTGTTCAAGCTTGAACAGGCGTGAATCGGGGTAATCATCCCTGAATTTAAGAATATTCTCTATCCTTGCGCCTCTGAAGGAATAAATACTCTGGGCATCATCTCCAACAACACAGATATTTCCGTGTGGGGAAGCCAGCTTTTTAACAATAAGGTATTGGGAAAAATTTGTATCCTGGTATTCATCTACAAGGATATACCTGAATTTTTTCCGGAAAGATTCAAGAACGTCCGGGAAATCTCTGAAAAGAATGTTCGTATTCAACAAAAGGTCATCAAAATCCATTGCATTTGCTCTGAAACAGCGTGTGGAATATATCTTGTATATTTCAGCCATCAGTGGCATTCTGCAGGATTTGTCATATTCCTGCATAGAACTGTCAGCAGCATAAATACCCGATGTTATGAGATTATTTTTAGCTGTTGAAATTCTTGCTGCTATTGTTCCGGGTTTATAAATGTTGTCATTGAGGTTGAGTTCTTTTATTATTGACCTTATGAGACTTTTGGAATCGGAAGTATCAAAAATGGTGAAATTCGGTTTATAACCGAGTCTTTCGCTTTCCTGCCTGAGAATTCTTGCAAAGATTGAATGAAACGTTCCCATCCATAAAAACCTGGCAATTTCAGATCCTGCAATACCAGCAATCCTTTCCTTCATTTCCCCTGCTGCTTTATTTGTAAAAGTCAGGGCAAGTATCTGATTTGCACGCACTCCTTTTTGTAAAAGGAAAGCAATTCTGTATGTAAGAACACGTGTTTTTCCCGCACCTGCTCCGGCAATGACCAGAGCAGGACCCTCAGTATTGATAACTGCCTGCCTCTGAGCTTCATTAAGTTCGTTAAGAAAATTACTGGTCATTATGTCAAAGGATTTCAATTTCCCAGGTGGACAAATTTAGCGAAATCACTTTCAGTAAGGGGTAGATTGTCGATAATTTAAAAAGATATTTTTTAACAGAATAACATTTTCTTACCTCTGTGTCTTTGTACTTCTCCTGTTAATCCTCTGTATAACAAAATGAAACAATAAGAAATTGACACAACTTATCCCATTAAACCGGGAGAGTTACAAAGAAGTTTTGTCAGAGCTAAACAGAGGGAATTATGTAAACCTTTTTTATTATACTTGCAGATATTTATACGATTGAAGTCAATGTATCCGTTAATATAAAAATTTGATTCAACTTGTGCGTTCCGGTATTTTTATATTTTTTCTTTTTATAAGCTATTTCGTGTCGGCACAATTGAATTCGCCGAACGCGGTTTCTGTAAGAAATACTGTTTACCCTTCATCACCGGGTGTAAAAGATCAAATTTTTATTTACTGTAATGAAACAGGTACCTCTAAAGGGACACTTACAGCACTGATTCCGGATAATAAACCTGCTTCAAATTTTACCTGGTATCAGTGGAGTTCGGCCACTAAAAGTTTCAGCATTTTCCGTAAGAACGAAACTCAGGTACGTAGCTCAACTATTGGTAATCTTGATGAAGGTGGTTACAGGGTTGTTATAACGGGTGGTCACGATACGGCAATGGCAGCATGGATAGTATTCGACAAACCTCCCATTGTTGAAGTAAAGCTTTTGAACCCGATGAAACACTGTAACTATGTTGCTCTTGACGGGACAGCCGAAGCCCTTGTAAAATCTTTTCAGTATTTTGATGCGTTAAATGGAGCACCAATTACAATTAACAATGAAGTCACTTTCCTCTGGACATCAGATCCGGAAACAATTATTCCATACCCTGGCCTGGACTTAGACCCAAAAATATTCAATCCACCCCTTGTTGATGTTATTTATAATCTTGAAGTAAAGACCCTGGGTTGTAAAAAATCCGATACAATTGATTATAAATCGATCCATGTGGATGCTGATTTCACTGTAGATCCGGTGCAAGGAGAAGCACCACTGGAAGTAATAATTACTGATAAATCGACAAGAGGTTATATTTATGAATGGGATTTTGGCGATGATTCCGTATCAAACCTTAAGGATCCTTTACCGCATAAATATTATAAACCCGGAGAATACACCATTCTACTTACAATAGAAAGTGAACAACACTGCATCGATTCTGTCCGTTCTGCAAAAATAGTTGTAGAGCCCTCAGCGCTGGCAATCCCGAATGTTTTCAGTCCGAACGGGGATGGTTATAATGATATGTTCATGGTTGAATCGAAGTCTCTCAGATATATAAGTGTTGAGATTTTTAGTCGTTCGGGACTAAAGGTCTATGGTTTTTCAGGTGAAGATGAAAGGCTCAAAGAATGGAACGGCTGGGACGGCAATATAAATAATTCATCTGTCAAAGCTGCCCCTGGAGTATACTTTTATATTATCCGTGCCTATGGCTGGGATGATAAAAGATACGACAGCAAAGAGTACCGGGGGTTCGTTTATTTATATCGATAAAGGTACAATGGGTGGCGACTTCAAAGTACTGGAAGCCAAAAAATTACATAGAGAAACACAGAGAAGGCACAGAGTTAAGATATGGCAAACCTCTGTGGAAATTTGTGTTTACTCAGATTTCCTTTGTGTATATTTTAAAATAAACGTAGTCAGTTATGGTGACTTTGCGCCGCCGCACTGTAAACTTCATTCGCCGGTGCAAACCTTCATTTCACGGATATTATTCTGAATATTTGTTTATGAAAACTTTGTAAACTAAAAAAGTTTTCTCATTTTTGGCGCCTTTCTTACCCGGGTATGGATTACAGACAAAGAATAACAGAAGAGGCAGCTAATATGTTCCGAAAATACGGGATCAGGGCTGTTACAATGGATATGCTTTCAAGTCAGTTGGGGATGTCGAAAAGAACTATTTATGAGATTTTCCGGGATAAGGATGAACTCCTGACCGGTGTTCTCAGATGGATGTCGGAGAAACAAAAGCAACTGATAAAAAAAGTATTCGCTGAGTCGGAAAATATTATTGCAGGCATATTCAGGTTCTTTGAGTTGATGGATGAACATTACAGCAAAATGAGCCCTGCATTTAAGCTTGATATAGAGAAATATCATTATGACATAATCAGGAAGCTCAGGGATACTGATGAACTGCCTTATAACAGTGATTATGCTGAAATGATAAAAAGGGGGATTGAGGAAGGTGTTTTCCGGAGTGATATTAATGTGGCAATTACAAATAAATGCGTTTATGAAGTGATCAGGATGTCTGTCACTAAAGATAACAATGAAGGTGAGGAAA
>CAZPMM010000011.1:0-12983 GCA_964587405.1 uncultured Rikenellaceae bacterium | reverse complement strand
CCAGGTGACCGCCGATCAGGCCGGTGGCACCTATTACAGTTGCTGTAGAAGTAGTGGCGACCATGAGTTAACTTGTTTGGGTAGTCAAAGATAACCATTATATCCGTTAGTCCACTTGTCACATTCATGGCAGAGACTTTGTCCTCAGGCAAAATTGAGAATCGACTCTTCCATCACATTGTGCAGATCCTTTACCCAAACCTGTACCAGCGGGAGTTCTTTCCTGAGGACCGGTTCACTCTTCTCGTATAGCACCGGATTGCCAATGAACAATATGTTTTCAAGTTTTTTATATGTTTGTTCTCTCGTTCCCGCAATATAAAGATTCGATTGCTTAGTGGTCGGAAAATCATTTTTTCTTCGTGACGGTATTGCCATCTGAATCAGTTGTTGTTTCTTCAACTGCCTTATACTCATCTTCTACAGTTGATGAGTAAAAATTAATTTCTAAATCTCAATAACAGTTTATACTTCGATTACCAGAATTGTATCAATTTCATCTTTTATCTCATCAGGAATTGTAATAAGAATTCCGAATGCATCCTGTTTGAATCTGATCTTTGTTCCCGTTTTGAAAGCAGTTATGCTTCGTATCTTTTTCCCGAAATCAGGAATAAGTAAATTATTATCTTCCGGATTAAGGATATGGACATAGACCTTATTTCCTTTCTGAGTTGTAATGCCCCATGACCTTGGTGTAACAGGTCCGCCCCGTGTCCCATAGATCGTTTCTCCGTTCTGACTGAACCATGTACCAATTTCCCTGAGCGTTGAAACAAACTCGGGTTGTATTTTACCGTCTGGCATCGGACCTACATTTAAAAGGAAATTTGAATTAAGACCGGCTGCCTTTACAATATACTGTATAAGGTTTTTTGTTGATTTATAATTTTTGTCCTGAAGGTTAAATCCCCACGAATTATTCATTGTCTCACAGGTTTCGAGAGGGAGCTGACCAACAGTCTGTTCCTGGTTGAAACCTGTTGTTTTCTGTCCGGGAAGATCTTTTTCGAACATCTGAAAATCTTCACCGGGGAAGGGTTGAAGGTGGTGATTACTTCCAATAAGGCATGCCGGCTGCAATTTGTGTATGAGATTATAGGTTTTATCAAGTCTCCAGTCTGAATTTTTCTTGTCCCAATATCCGTCAAACCAGATACCACCAATGTCACCATAGTTGGTCAGCAGTTCTGTCAGCTGTCCATCCATAAAATCAAGGTACTTATACCAGTCACCGCTGTTTGGACGGCCTGCAGTCTGACCTGTATTTCCCCTGGGATAATAGTTATCCTGGTACCAGTCGAGTTGAGAATGATAAAAAAACAGTTTTATACCTTCTTTTTTACATTCGTCGGCCAGCATTCTGATAACATCCTTTTTATAGGGAGTTCGGTCGACGATATCCCAGTCGGTAAGTTTTGAATCAAACATTGCAAAGCCGTCGTGATGCTTGCTGGTGATCGTAATATATTTCATGCCGGCTGCCTTTGCTAGTGCAACCCACTCTTTCGGGTCATAGTTTATCGGATTGAAGAAAGCCGGCAGCTTCTGATATGTCTGCTTGTCAATTTTCTGGTTATTCATTACCCATTCGCCATCGCCTAATATCGAGTAAACGCCCCAGTGGATGAACATCCCGAATTTTGCATCCTGGAACCATTCACGGGCCTTTAGGTTTTCAGCCAATGGTACATAATTAACCTGAGCCGAAGCAGTTATCCCGGTTAATAACAATAATAGAACTAATGTTTTACGCATCATAATAATAGAGATTTGGTTAAGAAAATTCGCTGTTTTATTTAGCCGCAAGGTACATAATTTAACTGCAAAGTACGTATAATTTCAGGCATAGCTAGCATTTTCTTTACGTTATTTGCTGTTAAACTAATTCAAGACTTCCCACTTCTTTTTCGATCTCATTGAGGATTTTACAAGTTCTTCCTTAACTGTTTGATCCGGGTAAAGAGGTCTGTCAATATCAAGGAATTCGATATGTTTTTTATTACATCCTTTGCTTTCTGAACGCTTTTTCCTGAAATTATTCTATTTGCGAAGAATTCCACCGAGCAGGGATCATTTTCATGATCACAGAAGAATCAATATTCATCTTCTTGCTGAGAGCCTGAGCAACTGCAACGCCTCCCTGATCTCCGAGCAATCCTCCAAGGTTCGGATCAACGGTATTGTCATTAAGTTTATAAGATAATAAGTTTTAATTTACAAAAAAGTAAACAGGAGCTTTAAAAATTTAAATATAAAAAAGATTGCCGGATTAAAACATGTTAAGAATCATAAAGAAACATGCTTACATTTTTTTAATTCAGTTTGTCACAGAACTCATTTTATTGATAAAAAGAAAATATATTTGAGAGTAGTTATATAAAACCTTTAATCATGAAGGAATTTTCATGTGCAATAGTGCTGTGTCTGTTAAGTATTATTTATCAGGGTTCTCTTTGTTCACAAACCGTACAGACAGAACCTGAAATACTTGCGACAGGTATGAAGGCACCGGAATTCAGTCTTCAGGGAGTTCACGGGAATATTTACAATCTTGATGATTTCAATAAATCAAAGGTACTTGTTATAATTTTCAATTATAATCATTGTCCCACGGCTCAGGCATATGAAGACAGGATCATTTCATTCTCAAGGGATTATAAGCAGAGAGGTGTTGATATGGTAATGATTTCCCCGAACAGTGTTGATGCGCTCAACTATTCAGAACTTGGTTATTCCGATATGGGAGACAGCTTTGATGACATGAAGCAGCGTACATTGGATAAGGGATTTTCATTTTCATATCTGTATGACGGTGATGAACAGAAAGCAGCCCTTGCTTATGGCCCGGTAGCAACTCCTCATTGTTTTGTTTTCGACAAGGACAGGATATTGAGATATAACGGACGTGTTGACAATTCTGAAAAGCCAGGTACAGGGAAGGGTGAAGACCTGAGAAATGGTGTGGGGCTTTGCCGTTTACCTTGCTTATTGAACTCCAAACCCTATGCCCAAACAATCTGAACTAAACAATTATAAAATGGAAAAAGAGATAACCCTTAAAGAACTGGATTCAAAAAAATTCATTGAAGAACAGGTAAATAATATAAAATCACTTGTTGGTAATGGTGTTGCAATAAACGCTCTTTCGGGAGGTGTTGATTCTGCGGCAGTGACAATGCTGGGACATATGGCATTAGGCAAGAGGTTAAGAACGGTATTCATTGAAAATGGACTTATGCGACAGGGCGAGGCACAATTTGTTGTATCAGTATTCGCCAGTCTAGGTGTAAATGTAGAAATAGTTGATGCCAGAAATGAATTTCTGGATTCACTGAAAGGGTTGACCGATCCGGAGGGGAAAAGGGAAGTAATTACAAATACTTTTTATAAAAAGGTTTTCGGGCGTATAGTTAGAGAAAGCGAAGCCAGATTTTTATTGCAGGGTACAATACTGACCGATATCGACGAAACTGTTGCAGGCATCAAGCGTCAGCATAATGTTTTTGCACAACTGGGAATAGATCCTCAGGCAACTTTGGGATATCAGATAATTGAACCCCTTGTGCAGTTGAGAAAGGATGGAGTCAGAGCAGTTGGCCGTGCCCTTGGTCTTCCGGAAGAAATGTTCAACAGGATACCATTTCCCGGACCGGCACTTGCAGCCAGAATTATCGGTGAAGTAACAGTTGAAAAACTTGAAACCGTCAGAAAAGCTACGGTGGTTGTGGAAAAAGAACTCGGAGGAAGAGGCGCTTTTCAGTATATGGCAATTCTGCACGATGACAGGGTTACAGGCGTAAGAGACGGTAAACGTGACTACGGACAGCAGATAGAGATCAGATGCTGGGATAGCATAGATTCACGAATTGCCACTCCCACAAGATTACCGTTCGAAGTACTTGAAAAGATGGCTGCCGATATCATCAATGAAGTACCTGGAATCGTAAGTGTAACATATAATATTGCATCAAAACCGCCATCAACAATAGAGGCAATATAAGCTAAGGTATAAGAGTGTCTGAGGTAGGTGAAGTTTGGGACTTAGCTGTTGAAATTATTCAGAGATTATGAAAGTCTTGATCACTGGCTCTTCGGGTTTACTTGGCAGAATGCTGATAGGTCACCTGCTGACAGCAGATGCAGATATTGCTGGTATTGATATAATAGAAAGCCCTGAATTTATGAATCGGCAAAGATTCAGATTCTATAATTGCAGTATAACTGACAAAGAAAAACTAAAATCGGTCTTTCAGAAAGAACAACCAACAAATGTTATTCACTTTGCCTGTTCTTTTAATAAGGTGCGCAATAAAAACCGGGAACACGAAATTGATATCAATGGATCTGATAATATTCTGGAGATATGTAACAATACTCACTCAGTGAAGCAACTGATATTTTCAAGTTCTTCTGCTGCTTATGGCGGTAAAAAAGATAATCCGCTATGGATGAAGGAGTCAGAGCCTTTATTGCCTGATAATTACAGGTATGGCATGAATAAGAAAATTATTGAAGAAAGATTATCGCAAATATCAGTCAGGAATGACCTTAAAATAGTGATATTAAGATTATGTCTTGTTACAGGGCCGCTATTTGACAAAACTAAAAGTGTTGTATCTATCCTGATTAAAATGTCCTTCCTTCCCTGGTTCACAAAGGAAATGAAATTACAGTTCATTCACAGTGAGGATATGTCAGCACTGATGGAACTAATCATGCAAGATAAGAAAATCAGTGGTGTATATAATCTTGTGCCTGACAGTTATACAGTTGTCAGGGATATCCTTCCTGAAAAAAGGTTTATAAGAATACCATTTTTCATGATCAAAGGTTTCATGTGGCTATGCTGGCATTTGAAGATCACAAATATTCAGCCGGCATCAGTGATAAACAGTTTTTATCCTACTATTGTTGACTCATCAAAGATCATATCGAGGTATGGATATATGTTTAAGTACTCTTCAAAAGAAGCTTTTCTTGATACGAAAATAAATAACAGGTTGCCGGATGATGTGTTGTTTTGAGGTTAGACTGAGGGTGGCTGAGAAACAGGAATTTAAAGACTAAAAGCATTAATTACAAAATGAAAATTTATTTACCATGAGAAAAATTTTGAAAGCAGGTTTATTTATTCTTTTTATTGTTTTGCCGGTTATTTGCCGGGGACAGAGTAATAACTGGACTCATTTCAGGGGCAGCAGACTTGATGGTTTTTCTGATGTTACAAGTGTCCCACTGAAGTGGAGCGACAATTCCGGGATAAAGTGGAAGACAGACATACATGGAAGGGGATGGTCATCACCGGTTGTTTATGGTGATCAGATATGGATAACAACTGCTACTGATGACGGTAAGGAAATGTATGCCGTTTGTGTCGATTTTAATACCGGTAAAATCTTACATGATATTAAAGTATTTACACCATCAGATGTTGAAAGGAAGCATTCGTTGAATTCATATGCTACTCCGACATCATGTATAGAAAAGGGCTTTGTTTATGTTCATTACGGAAGTTCAGGTACTGCTTGTATTAATACATTCAGCGGAAAAATTGTCTGGACGAGAACAGATATTAAATGCAAACATGTTCAGGGCCCGGGTTCTTCACCCGTTTTATATAAAAACCTTCTCATTCTTCATTATGAGGGAACAGATGTCAGGTTTATAACTGCCCTGGATAAGAAAACCGGCAGGACTGTATGGAAAAAAGACCGTCCTGCCAAACCTTATGAGCCATTGACCGTTATAGGGAAGAAGGCTTATGTTACACCACTTATAATGAATGTTAAAGGTCGTGATCTGTTGATATCGAACGGATCTGCTGTCTGTAACGCATATGATCCGGAGACAGGGGAAGAGATATGGAATCTTATCTGGGGAGCAGAATCAACTATCGCAATGCCTTTTGCCGAAAAGGGTATTGTATATTACTATGCTGGATATATGGTCGATTCTGCCGGTACTCAATATTCGGATTTGATGGCGATCAATCCGGACGGGAAAGGCGATATAACGGAGTCCAATGTGTTATGGAAAAAAAGAAGTGGAAGATTACAACTGCTGACTCCTGTAATTAAAGACGGGCTGATATACACAGTCGATTCAAATAATAACCTGATGTGTATTGAAGCATCAACCGGAAAAGAGATATGGACTACCAGGATGAGATCAAATTTCAATGCTTCTCCGGTGATCGCAGCTGGAAATATCTATTTCTTTTCTGTAAGGGGTGATGTTGTAGTAATAAAACCGGGACGAGAACTACAGATAGTCAGTCAGTTCCAGATTCAGAATCCGGTGTGGGCCACACCAGCCTTCCTCCGGAACTCGATTATTCTGAGGACCGACAAGTATCTCTGTAAGATTAATTAGCTCATTTTTAAGTTGGCATTTGGCAAGTCAACTACTACCCATTCACTATTAGTAGCTCTGCTCTTAGCCCTTGCTCCCTGCCCTCAGCTCCCATAGGGTAATAAGCAGTTAAGACCGTAATCAGTGAAATCTGAACGAGATTTTTCTTAATAGGGATTTATTTGATTGTTAACAATGTATTTCTAGAGATTTTGTCTATAAATCTCTTCTCCCCTTCAGTTTTTATTCCCCTGTTTTCTCATCCGAGAACCTCTCTGTTACCAGTTCAGGCCACTTCAGATCCAATTCTTCAAGTGTATTGAGAACAACCTCAGCTGTAGCATACAGTTTCTACCAGTTTTTGTCGGAAGGAATAATATGCCAGGGAATATCATTACAGGTATTTATAATTCTTTCATAAACAGCAAGATATTCATCATATTTTTTACGGGTGTCCCAGTCGCTGTCCTTATGTTTCCAGTGTTTCTTCTTCATTTTAATCCTTTCCATAAGTCGTTTTTCCTGGACTTCCTTTGATACATTCAAAAAGAACTTTATTATCCTTGTGTCATTATGTTCGAGAAGCTTTTCAAAATTATTGATAAACTCGTAGCGTTTTTTAATGATGTCTTCGGCGATATATTTTTCTACTGACGGGACCAGAATATCTTCATAATGAGATTTTATGAAAACATGAGTTGTGCCTTTGCGGGGAGAAATCTTATGAATTCTCCACAGAAAATCATGTGCATATTCTTCCTCTGTCGGTTTCTTGAAGCTGTCGGCCTCAAAAGCGATCGGATTGCAATATTTTAAAAGTCCTTTTGCTACACCATCTTTCCCTGAAGCATCTATTCCCTGAAAGATTATCAGCAGGTAGTATTTATTCTGAGCATACATTTTGTGCTGAAGTTTACCGATCTCCTTCAGCATTGTTTTTGTTTTTTCTTCACTTTTTTTCTTATCCCATTCCTTGTTTAATGTAGATAATCTGAAATAGCAATTTTCATCATAATATAATTTTATTTTTAATAGTATGATAGCCTGTTCCGCTCAAGCGGGGGAACCCACATATTGGGAAAATTATATTTATATGTGTTTGTCCCGCCTAAGGCGGGATGTGGGTTTCATATTTTTTATTAATGTTATTCAGGTGTCCTGTGTACGTAGTTTGGCGTGGATATGTATGCCAGGCTTTAAATTGTCATACATAGCTCAATATTCATGTCTTATGTCTTATACCTCACTCCTCGCTTTTTAACGCTTTTTCCAGTGCATTGATCAAGGGTTGTGTTGAGATTTTTGATCCGACTGCTTTAGTCATCCATTGCTGCGGAGTGAGACGACCCTGCTTATACATACGGTCAATCTCATCTGCCAGTTTTTTATCTTTAAGATATTCCTCAATCTGGAATTGTATAACTTGTCCGTATGAGTAATTGGCAAGGTAAAGGGGAGAACTTACCATGTGGGAATAGATTGCCAACAAGGGACTGTCTTTTACGCCTATTACCGGTGCAAAATATTCATTCCATGTATCAGTGGCAATATTGATAACAGCTTCCTTTAGCATGGTAGCAGTTGCTCCGGGATTCTCATACAACCATTTCCACATTTTCATATCTACCATTCCTACCCCCATTATTTCCATTAGTGACCATGCATTATCCAGTATTTCTGACCTTTCTTTTTCTGGATTATTGTCTTTCATTCCCAGAAGCATCAGGTCTCTTTGCTGAAAGATGAAGGCAGTTGCTTCCGTGAAAGCTGTATTTGGTACTCCCGACATCATAAAGTAATCCACATCATAAAGGGTAATAGTCTGTTCAACATTATGGCCAAATTCATGAACTGCAATGTTATAACCCTTATAGTCCATGCCATTTTCTGAAATCCTTGTGCGAAGATGAGCGACAGACCCTTTTCTGGCAGCTCCCCAGGCATGACCAGATCCTCTGGCAGGATCAACAACGATCTTTGAAGCGAGATATTTTGCTCTTTCAGGTTTCCAGCCAAGTTTTTTCAGCATATCGGGCATTCCTGCCTGGAAAGCTTCAGGTGAGGGATACAGTTTTGAAGTAAGTGCTGTAAGAATTTCTTCGGATATGTTACTTCTTGTCTTAAATCCGTCGTACCAGATATCATAAGGTCTGAGATCACGTCCCAGCCGTTGTTTTATAAGATCAGCTACCTGCTTCAACTGGGGTGACCGCAGATAATTGTCAAAAAGTGCCTCTGCTTCTTCCTGGCTGATCTCCATTTCCCGGGAAAACTTCCTGAGAATAGCCGTATTCATTTCAGGATTATAAGGATCAATATCCTTCATCGCCCTGAAAATATTCAGAATATGCTGATAACGTGTGTCGTTTTCCGGATCTGCATTATCATATAGTTTGCCATCTTTTGTCACTTTATTAGTAAATGGAGCCCATTCAACATCAGGATTATTAATGACATCCACAGGGATCTCCTGACGAATAATGCGTTCCATAACCCTGAAGATCATTTCCTGTTTTTCCTGGCCGTTTGTTTTGTCTGCATAGTCTGCCTTTAATTCATCGCGAAGATTCCAATGGGAAAGGAGAATCATATTTTCAGGGAAGATCTTCCGGCCGTCGTCAGTAAGCAGGTGATCCATATGGATATTATAATCGGCGATATACATGTCTGAATTACCTGCTGCTACAGAAAGAGCTTGTTTGAGTTCAGCAGGAACGCGTGAAACGAAAATATCCCCGAGGCGGGCTTTGGCCCATTCTTCACGCGTCCAGGAAGGACCAAGTTCCTCTTTCTCTTCAAGAGTGTAATAGGGAAAATTAAGAGCAATAATAAAAGCTATTTTATTCGCATAAAGATCTTCCTGGAGGTGTGCCCCCACTGAGTAATTGCCAAACAATCGGTCTATTTCATCGATTTCGCCACGGCTTTCATCAAGGTTCTTTTTAAGACTGAGTGTTATTTCATTAAAATATCCGTAAATCGACTCGAAATAGTCACTTATTTTTTTGAAAATCACTTCGCGTTTTTCAGGATCACTTATAAAATTATTCCTGACAAAGCCTATAAAATCATCGGGAGTACCATCCTCCTGTCTCCAGAGTGAAGCAGCATGCCTGATACCTCTTTCGTAAAAAGCAATATCGTTTTTTAGGGATTCCTGTTTAATCATCTCTGTTGCGTATTTTATTGTTTCTTCATCAATAAATACAGGCGACTGAGCAGGTTTTTTGCTCTTGTCGGGTGCTGTGCAGGCTGTCAGTGCAGTAATAGCAAGCAGGAACATTTTTTTTATCATAAGATATTTATTAATTAGAAATTCCGGTTGTCTGTTTCGTAAGTACAATAATTATTAGAAAAGATATTTTTTCAGAAGCGCTATTCCTTTTTTTATCTCTTCACGTCCGGAAGATTCTATTCCATACCATCCTCTGTATCCCGAGTCTTTTGCAAGACGAATCATTTTTGCAGTAAGCTCTTCGGATGGCTGATTTCTGTATGACATCCCACCGGCGTAGGGTAGCATCTTTGTCAGATAATCAACATTATCGAAGCTGTCTGAAGGTTGTCGCCAGTCGGGGTAGCTTCCGAAATAAAGGTTATTGACCGCTTTCAGCAGTGAAAGCATCCAGTCTGCATCATTTGATAACCCTCCGTGATTTTCTATCAATACACTTATGTTAAGAGGAACAGCATATTCGAGAAGCATATTGTATGTCTCAACAGAATATTTCAATGCTTCATTTTTATCCACTTTCTCAGGACCCCTGCAATTTGTCCGTATTGCATGGCATCCCAGGAAAACAGCTGAATCGATCCATTTTTTATGATTTACGACAAATTGTTTACGTGCTTCGCTTGTAGGAGAGCAACCATCTCCTTCATCATCAACCATTATCAGTACCATTGAAACACCAAAATCTTCGGCATTCTTTTTTAGTCGCCTCAGGTAGCCTTCTGTAGGAACTTCAAAAAGTGTATTTACGAACTCAATTCCATTCAATCCGAAATCATTTTTTGCAATTCTTGGGAAATCGAGTGTTTTCCATTTACCTGCTCTGATTTCATCAACAAGCGCCCATTGTGCAAGTGAGATATCATCCTTTATAAGTCTGGGTGTGGGAGCAGTTAGTGATGCTTTCAGGAGTGATGGTGCCACTAAACCGGCTGCGCTGGTCAGAGCCGATTTTTCAATAAAACTTCTGCGGGAAATTTTTGTCATAATATGTTTTTTATTATGAATAACTAAATCTGTTTAATTCAGAAATGATCAGATCTCCCAGCCGGGGCGGTATTCTCTTGTCAGGAACTGATTTGCCCCTGGGACGTTGGTGATTATCATTTTTTCACTGTCATATTCAACTCTTTTTCTTGCTCTGAGTGAAACAGCCCCGAGCAGGATCGTTTCAGTTACCGGACCTGCGAGCAGGAAGCTGCCTCTGGCTTCTCTGTTATTCCTGAATGCCTGTACCCATTCTTCATTTGTTGAAGGTTCTGTTACTTCAGGCTCTTTATCGGTTACACCTGCCATTTTACTATCGGGTATCAGTCTTGGGTTTTCACCTCTGAAGTCGGCAAGTATCTTACCTTTATCACCAACGAACATCATTCCTTCGCGGTTAAGTGATTTCCCGTCAGCAATGATTTCATCAGGTGTCAGTGGTTTCATTCCGCCATCCCACCAGTACAGGTCGAAAGGTCCGAAAAGTTTTGTTGCAGGCATCTGGAAACGTATCATACACGATAACGGGAATGCCACATCGTTTACAACACCTTTGGATACATGATCATCAACCGTACAGGTTGTTGTTCCGCAAGAATCAGCACTTAATGCAGGTTTATCTATTCCAAATTTCAGAAATAGCGGGAAGAGGCTGTAGTGTCCCATATCAGCTATACTGCCACCACCAAAATCATACCATCCGCGGAAAACGGCATGCGTATAATTTGGGTGGTATGGACGCGTTGGTACAGGACCAAGCCACAGATCCCAGTTAAAATCTTTAGGAACAGGAACTGTCTTTGTGGGATTTGTCTGCCATTGCGGCCATACAGGCCGGTTTGACCAGTTATGGATCTCTTTTAATGTTCCTATGCGGCCTTCTTGTATCCATTTTAAAGCAAGATCATATCCGGGTTTCGGACTCCAGGCCAGAAGATGGGTTCTTAATCCTGTCTTTCTTGTTATGTCATATGTTGCCTTGAATTCTTTTATCCTGTTGGCAATCGGTTTATGGGTAACAACATGTTTGCCTTTTTTCATTGAATGGATTGCAACGGGAGCATGCAGATGATCGGGCGTCATTATTTTGATTGCATCAATATCCTTTTCTTTTTCAAGTAGTTCCCGGTAATCCTCATAAGAAGAACAACCTTTGAAGTTCCCCATGTTTTTTACTTTGGAATAATATTTCTGAACAAACTCCTGTCCAATATCCCTTCCTCCCGGGATCCCTTTGAAATTCTGACCCCATGTTTCATCACCGAGAGCTTTCCTTATACTGTCGCGTACCCTGTTAATTGACCAGTCGACATAATTGGTGGTAAATTTGTTGGGGTCAGAAACTGCGACAATCTGAAGAGCCGGATTTGCAATAAGCGAAGCCATTTCGGCAAGCCCCTGTGTGCCACATCCAATATATCCGATAGTAAGTTTATCATTTGGAGCGACATATCCTTGCCCTCCAAGTACGCTTCTCGGTACAATTGTCAGAGTCAGAGAACCGGCAGCAGCCGAACCAAGAAATTCACGGCGATTGATTTTTTTTGATTTTGTCATATTTAACAAGCTTAGTGGTTAAATAACTTTGATGAGTATAGTCGTACGAATATCAAATTTATAAATTTATCGGAAAACATAATTGCCGGGTAAAAAACAATGTTCCATTTCACATTATGCTGTAACACTTTAACACCTGAACACCTTAACACCGCAATATCATGACGCCTTTATTCCCTGAACACCACCAGCATAAACTTAAAAATTTTTTAATGACAAAAACTACCGGAATTAAATGATCCCTGAATTAAAAAGTTTCTCCTTGCCTTGTCATCTACACGACTACACGTCAGCGTTTCTTATTTTACAAATTGTTTCGCGTAGTATTTCGCAGTAAGCTTTTCGCCGGTAGCTTTTTCTATCATTTCGTTCCAGTGATACTTCATTCCCGGCATGAATATCTTTTCCTTTAAATATTCTCCGACAGCTTTTTCACCCACGAGAGAAAGATTATCTGTAATATTTGCCCCGATATAGTTGTAAAGTTGTGAAGCAAGGAGCTCTCCGAGTATATAATTGTGATAATAACATGGATACAATGCAACATGGATCTTTGTTGCCCAGTCGGGCATGTTCCGTTTTTCAGGTTTTTGAATCATCTGATATTTTTCAACCATATCCCACCATAATTTATTAAGATCCTGATCCGGGTTTTCATACATTGATTTTTCGAAATGGTACATTACCTGTACCCAGCGGCTGAAAACAAGCATTTCAAGTCTTAGGGATTTATGGCAGTTTTCAGTTATTTTTGCTGCTTCCTTGTCGTCGATTATTCCCATTTTATGCATCCATTCAGGATTTTTTGCAAGACGTCCAAACATGTTTGCAATGGCTTCTGTTGTGAATGTAT
>CAZPMM010000010.1:0-13405 GCA_964587405.1 uncultured Rikenellaceae bacterium | reverse complement strand
CCCGCTCAAGCGGGGGAACCGCACATGATTGAAAATTATATTCATTACGTGTTTGAGTTTGAATTCAATCATGTGGGTTTCATAATCAAACGTTTTGGTTTATTTCGAAATATAAAACATTTTTATCAGATACCGATTTATCTATCAGGTTTACAGCAGAAAAACGGTTTCTCTGAAATTGTGCATATTTGTAACAGTGGTTTCTGGAGTAATCTCGCATCCTGCTGATACAATACAACGACCTCCGGCTTGCCGGTAATCTTCTGAAACAGAAGAAATAATAGAATCTTTATCACCGTTTTGAATTATGGTAACCGGATCACTTTTGCCGGAAAACACCTGATGTGCGGCAAGCATTTTTGTAAACTTTTCCATTGATGGAACCATATGATCAACATCAATTATATCAACTCCGGTTTTAATCATTCCTTCAAGTATGGAATCCGTATTTCCGCATATATGAAGTTTTGCTACTGCATTCTCTGAATGTATAAGATCAACAAGCTTTTTCTGCCTTTCAAATGCAAAACGGTAATATAGCTCAGGACCAATTTGTGAGCAGAAGGAGTCACCGATACCTATGCAATGTGCACCTGCTTTGATCTGAAGCCTTATGAATTCCATTGCGGAATCCACTATCGTATCCATTGCTTTATCGACTGATTCAGGTTCCATCAGGAAATCTACTGAAGCATTTGAAGCTTTTCTCAAATCCACATATTCCGCAACCGGCCCTTCAACCCAGCCGACAATAAAATATTTATTTCCTGTTTCACGGGCGAATATTTCTATTTCCTTCAGCCTGTTTATGCAACGGCTGTTTTTCAGAGGGTCATATTGTTTTATTTCAGAAGCAGCAGTAGCGTTCTGTAAGTGTCCTCCGGTATCAACGGGAAGTGAATTTTCGGGATATTCCACTTTTATTCCAAAGGCTGAAGCTTCAGCCCAGGGATCAGACATGACAGTAACCCAGTCAATTCCAAAATCTTCAGCACATTTTATCATAGCCATACATTTGGCTTCAGGTATTGTACAGAAATCCCTGTATTTAACATCGGCATATCCGGCTGCCCATCTCATTATAATTGGATGGAACGGAGGGACAGTTAATTCTCCTTTCAGAAATCGAATTGTTCGTTCAAGACCGGTCATAGTATCATTGTTAAATATTTGGTTTTCATTTTTGTATGATACGGAATGCTCCGAATATCCCGGTTTTTTCCATTATTATGTATGCAATATATTAATAATCGTTCAGAAAGTCGTTCAATGGTTTCATTGCTTTACAAGCTTCAAGGATTGTGTCGAAAAAATCATCGCTTATGACTTCATTATCGCTGACTGTTCTTGAAACCAGGAAACTTTTCATCTTGAGTAGTTCTATAAACGGATTATCTTTAAGATAGCCTTTTGGTGCTGATTTAAGTTTTTCTCCTTCAATCTGACCAAAAATCCGTACGAATTCCTTGTTGTTAATAATTTTTACCAGCTCTTCGCCCTTTTCATCTATCTTTTCTCTTATGGCTGACAGCCATGGAGTCGGTGGAATATATGCACCTCCTGCCAGCATGCTGCCACCACCCGGTTCTACATGGATATAATAACCTGCAAATTTGTTACCGTTCTTTCTCCCTCCGCGTACTATGAACGCCCCAAGATGAGTTTTATACAGGGTTTTGTCATTCGAAAACCTGATGTCCCGGTTTATCCGGTATATGCAGTGTTTTGCTTCCAAACCTTTCAGAATGGGATCAAAACCGGAGATCTCATCAATAACTGCCTGAATGAAGGATGCATATTCAGCCTTAACCTTATCATATCTTTTCCTGTTCCTGCTGAACCAGTCCCTGTCATTGTGGATTCTCAGGTCTGAAAGGAATTTGAGAGTGGATTTTGTAATGTTTTCCATATATTAATACCTGACTTTTTTTGAATAAAATTACTAAAATATGCCTAACCGGATCGTTAATCATGTTTTTAAACTGAAAATTGAATATTATGTACAGACAGATTACCTGTTCCGTAAATTTAAAATGGATATGCCGGTATGGTATTTAATAAAAGCTAATCGGGATTTAGAACTATATCGTTTCACTCTGCTATATTTGCATTAAATATATAATTATAGGTATAGAGACAGAATTATTCATTATTGAATTTAATTTTTATGGAATATTTGAAATACCCGCGGTTTTTATAGTATGTTACAAGCTTTTTTCTGAAAGGAACAATGGCTGGTATAAGCGTTTCATAAGATGAATCATACGGGATGAGTGTTTGGGGAAATATTACATATCCAAGTAACTACTTGACAAAATGTACGTATAAATAGGGAAATTTTTTCTTTTTATGCTACAAAGAAGTAATATTAATCTCTTGCCGGGCCAACTGAAAATTTATTTCTTCTTTTATTTTAAATGCATAAATATCAGATTATCAAAGCATACAATTCTTTAGCAACCAAATTAATATTTAACCAAAACAATACAGAACATGAGTGAAAAATTTTCGATCAGTCCGGGCGGTGAAAAATTTCAGTTACCTAAACCCGAGGATTATCAGGCTGAGTTTAAACGTCTGCAAAAGATAGTAAAAAAAGAAAGAGCAAAAGGCCGTGAGATTGTTGTTGTGATGGGAGTGGGGTTTGTCGGTGCCGTTATGGCTGCCATAGTAGCCGATACTGTTGACAAAAAGAGCGGGAAACCTTCAAAGTTCGTTATCGGAATGCAGCGTCCCAGTGTGCGTAGCTACTGGAAGATACCTTTACTGAACCGCGGTGTTTCACCTGTTAAAGCTGAAGATCCGGAGGTTGATCCCATGATTGCTAGATGTGTAAAGGAAAAGAAGACTCTGATAGCAACATATACATATGATGTATTGAAACTTGCTGATGTAGTTGTGGTTGATGTTCAGTGCGATTATCTGAAAAATGAACTTGGTAATGTAAGAAATGGTCAGACTGACATGGCTGCACTTGAAGCTTCACTTCATGAGATTGCTGAACGTATTCCTGCTGAAGCACTTGTTCTTATTGAAACAACAGTTGCCCCGGGAACGACTGAACAGGTTGCTTACCCGATAATGAAGAAAGTATTCAAAAAGCGGGGTATTACAAGTGATCCCTTGCTTGCACACAGTTATGAAAGAGTAATGCCTGGACGTAATTATGTCGCCAGTATCCGTGATTTCTGGAGAGTTTGCAGCGGAACAAATGAAAAAGCCCGCCAAAGAGTTGAAAAGTTCCTTACAGAGGTACTGAATACAGAAAAATTTCCGCTTACAGTTATGGACAGACCCATTGAGTCTGAAACCGCTAAAATAGTTGAAAACAGTTACAGAGCCACAATCCTTGCATTTCTTGATGAATGGAGTCTTTTTGCAGAAAGAAATGGCGTTGATCTAATTAAGGTTATTAAAGCCATAAAAATGCGTCCGACTCATAGCAATATGATTTTCCCCGGACCTGGCATAGGTGGCTACTGCCTTCCTAAAGACGGAGGCCTTGGTATATGGGCATACAAACATATACTTGGTTTTGAGGATGATATATTTAAGATCACACCGATGGCAATCGATATTAATGATACACGTGGTCTTCATGTTGGCCAGCTTACCAGGGATGCCTTGAGAAATATGGGTCAGCCGATTGCAGGAGCCGATATACTTGTGCTTGGAGCTGCATACCGTGAAGATGTTGGTGATACAAGATATAGCGGATCGGAGATTGTGATCAGGAAACTTACGGAAATGGGTGCTGAAATAAAGGTGCATGATCCGTATGTAGAACACTGGTGGGAATTTGAACAGCAGGATTCATTTCCGGGTGTCGGACAGAGTAAATCACGTTTCTTCCGTAACCAGGAAAAACTTAAAGAGATACGTATTGAACAAAAAATGAATAAAGCCCTTAAAGATGCTGATGCCGTGATATTTGCAGTTCCGCATAAAGCTTATCTCGATCTTGATCCCGATAAGGTAGTCAAAACTATTGGAAAACCGGCTGCAATAATAGATTGCTTCGGAATCTTATCTGATGATAAGATAAAACGCTATTTCCAACTGGGATGCGAAGTTAAGGGACTTGGACGAGGTCATATTCAAAGAATAAAAGACGAGATACGGAAAGGATGACAGATGCTGCATTTTCTTATGCTTATTGATTTTAGTTGCAGAAATGAGCCCAGAGGCTCATTTCTGTTTTATAGACGATTCTGTTTTATAGACGATTCAAAGGCAGCATTAAAGAGATTAATCCGGATACCATACCTTTTTGCCTATAATTAATATTATGTTAAATAGATAGATTGTTTTGTCATAACAATTTTTATAATGTCCTCCATGTTCAGGATGATCCCTGTCTCCTCTTCTGCTGAATGGTTTAGTTACTGATTTGGATTAAGGTTCAGTGTTCAAGATAATATCCTATTTCATTCTGTTCAGTATTGTCGAGCATTGGCAAACTTGGTATATTGAATAGATCCAGGGCTGAAATATTATCTATTGCATCGTTGCGGGATGTTCTGATGAATTTGTATCCATTATTCATTGCCGAAGTGATTATATCCGGATCACCTGCCCCATCGCCATATGGCAGTGCAAGGATATTAACAATTCCAGGTGTATTATCCTCTATGATTTCCTTCGATCTTGTTAGTTCCCAGTTAAGAAATACCATGTAATCTTCATGTTTTGCATAATTATCCTTGCTGGCCTGAAGAAACGGATGTGAGTAGCTGTGTGATCCAAAAACAAAAGGTTTAATTCCCCCCTGATACATTATATTGCTCATATAGTGAATCTCATCCCAGTTAAGGAATGAATCGCATCCAATTTTTTCAACCCATAGAAAAAAGGTAGCTTTCATGCCGTATCTTTTTAGCATAGGAACTGCAATGTCATACCAGGAACGATCGCCATCGTCAAAAGTGATGATAGCAGAATGCTTTTCAGGCATTTTTCCTGATTTTTTGATTTTTTCAAGGTCGTCGAAACTTATTACTGATATGTTATTGTTAATAAGGTATTTAAGGTCATTTTCAAATCTTATACTGCTTCTTTCATAAAGGTTTTCAGCTTCACCTTGAGAAATTTTATGATACATAAGTATCACGATCTGTGGATTCTCAGGCAGTGGTGGCTTTTCCGGCTGTTCGGAACATTCTGCAAAAATCAGGATAATAACTGGTAATATTAAACTTAATCTTCTCATGCTATTGGTTTTATATATGCTATAATTAAATAAGAAAAGCTTTTCTTCCTTGAAAAGCTTTTCTTATTATTGTTTTACCTGTCAATTAATTCCACAGGTTTAGATTTTTATTTTTATTTCTGTTCCAGACTACTCAGTTTAGCTCTTGTTTCCTCGTACTTTGAATTTAATGAAGCATCTTTTTGTTTAAGCCTATAATATAGTTCCTGCAGGCTTTTAAGTGTATACACATCATCTGGTTTGAGTTCGAGAGCTTTTTCCATGTAAGGCAGAGCTTTTGCATAAACAGCATTTGCTTCTTCGATAGCCTCGGTGTACTTGTTGACATCCATTATATCATTTGCTTTCTGGAACATATTAGCAGCTTTATTAATATATGCAGCTCCCAGGCCGTACTGAGTATCATAGAGGTCACCCTTAATTTCGATTGACTTGCTGAGTTCTTCGATAGCTTCGTCAAATTTATCCTGGTTCAGATACATAATTCCTGCAGCAAAGAATAGGCTGTGGTTATTCGGATCAGCCTCCTTGGCCATTTTGATATATTTCTGTGCCTGTTCCGGTTTGTCGGCTTTAAGGTAGAAATCGATCAGTTGAAGGGTAACCTGATTGTCGCCCGGGAATTTATTGGGTAAATCGAGCAGGTAATTTTCAGCTTTGATTGTATCTCCAAGCCCCATATAGCTTTCATAGATCTGGATATGTGGAGTAAGTGCCAAGTACTGCATTTCAGTACATTTCTGGAAATATTTTATTGCATCCTGATAGTGTTTTGAATTATATGCGGCAAGGCCGGCATTATAATACATACCTGTATCAACTGCACCTGCATATTTATCGCTTTCAGTGATTTCAATCTGAGTTGCAAATGATTTCAATGCTCCTTCGAAGTCTTTTGTCTCGAATTGTTTGCTTCCCTGGGAATAAAGATCAAGGGCAAGTGAGTTATAGATCATATTGGTAATGATCCTCTTCTTGGTTCCACCTTTGGGGTCAAGAGAAATTGCTTTTTCATAAGCTGCATAAGCTTCTGACAGAGGATCTTTATAAAACTCATTGAATTTGGGATTATTTGCCTGATACACTGCCTGGCACAATTTTCCTTTTGCGAAATATGTATTAAACCAATCTTTGGATTTTTCATGTATGAATGCCTGATCGAGTGCTTCTTTTGCTTTATCAAGAGCGCCCTGATCAATGAAACTAAGAGCTGAAGTCACTTTACCTTTCTGTGCCAGAGCTCCTAATGAGATGCATGCTACCAACAATAGCGAATAAAACTTTTTCATGATTATAGCTTTAATTTGTTTCTGTTTTTGTTCTTAATTAATTTTCCAAATTTATAATATTACTTCTTAATCTTCAAATTCTTTGCTATTTTCCTCATAAAAGGAATTATTTTCCTGATTATCCTGTTTGTCAGAAATTTCATCACTTTCATTCTCCTCATTCACTTCCACACATGCCACTGATGCAATTATATCGTTTTCCTTAATATTGATCAGTCTTACACCCTGTGTAGCTCTCCCCATTATTCTTAATGTGGAGACCGGTATCCTTAGTATATTTCCAAACTGAGTGATAATCATCAGATCATAATTATCGTTCACATCTTCAAGTGCAATGAGAGGGCCTGTTTTTTCAGTTATATTAATTGTCTTAACGCCTTTTCCTCCACGGTTTGTTATACGGTAAGCATCGATAGCAGTTCTTTTTCCATATCCTTTTTCCGAAACTACCAGAATATCTTTTTCCTTATTCTCAACTGTAATCATACCAACCACAAAATCAGTAATTTCATCTGCAAGTTTTATTCCTCGTACTCCGGAAGCGGTACGGCCCATTGGTCTGACATAATTTTCGGGAAAGCATATTGCCCGTCCTGATCTTACTGCGAGCATTATATGATGGTTTCCATTGGTCATTCTGGCTTCAAGGAGTTCATCTCCCTCCCTCACAGTGATTGCATTGACTCCGTTGGCTCTTGGCCTTGAGTAAGCTTCAAGGGATGTCTTTTTTATTATTCCCTTTGTGGTACACAATACAATGAAATTATTATTTATATAATCAGAATCATTGAGATCCTTAACATTAATAAATGCTCTGACATTATCATCGGGTTCGATGTTAATAAGGTTCTGCATCGCCCTGCCTTTTGATGTTCGTGAGCCTTCCGGTATATTGTACACTTTTAACCAGTAGCACTTTCCTTTGCTTGTAAAGAACAGCATTGTATTGTGCATGGTTGCAATATACAGATATTCAATGAAATCTTCATCCCTTGTTGTTCCGCCTTTAGCACCGGTTCCTCCTCTGTTCTGTCTTTTGAATTCTGTAAGCGGAGTTCTTTTAATATATCCCATATGGGATATAGTTATAACCATTTCATCATCAGCATAGAAATCTTCAGGGTTAAATTCTTCAGCATTTGGTATTATTTCTGTACGACGCTTGTCTCCGTATTTCTGCTTGATCTCGGTAAGCTCATCCTTAATTATTTTCATCTGAAGATCGACACTTGAAAGGACTTTGTTCAGGTTTTCAATAAGCACCATTACCTCATCATATTCAGCCCTTAATTTCTCCTGCTCCAGTCCGGTAAGCTGCCGTAATCTCATTTCAACTATTGCCCTTGACTGGGCATCACTTAGATTAAAGCGCTCCATCAGCCTTTCCCTTGCAATATCCGGATTCTTCGATGATTTAATTATTGAAATAACCTCATCGATATTGTCGCTTGCAATGATCAGTC
Organism: uncultured Rikenellaceae bacterium; assembly: GCA_964587405.1. GTDB lineage: Bacteria > Bacteroidota > Bacteroidia > Bacteroidales > VadinHA17 > LD21. The sequence goes on along the minus strand of CAZPMM010000010.1, from coordinate 5,444 downwards.
CCTGAAGAATATGTGCTTTTTTCTCCGCCTGTTCCAGATCATATCTCGCACGTCTTACAACGATATCATGCCGGTGTTTTACAAAATTTGATATCAGTTCCTTAGTAATTAATAACCGTGGTCTGCCTTTGACAAGTGCTATGTTGTTTACATTGAAAGAAGTCTGAAGCTGAGAATACTTGAAGAGATTGTTCAGTACTACATTGGCAGTTGCATCTTTTTTCAGAATAATCACGATGCGCATACCTTTACGGTCCGATTCATCATTTATATAAGATATCCCTTCTATTTTTTTATCATTTATAAGATCAGCTATCTTACGGATCATTTCCGCCTTGTTGACCATATAAGGGATCTCTGTAACAACTATGCACTCTCTGCCTGAGTTAGTAAGTTCAATTTCAGTTTTTGCCCTTATTACAATTCGACCACGGCCGCTTTCACAGGCATCTCTTATTCCCTGTTCACCGTATATAATACCGCCGGTAGGGAAATCAGGACCTTTTATGTATGTCAGCAATTTTTCCGTGGTGATCTCAGGATCATCAATATATGCTATTGTAGCATCAACGATCTCACCAAGGTTATGTGGTGGCATATTTGTAGCCATACCAACTGCAATTCCCGTACTGCCGTTAACAAGAAGTATTGGGATACGTGTCGGCAGAACAACCGGTTCATTAAGTGAATCATCAAAATTAGGTTGAAAATCAACCGTGTTTTTATCTATATCAGCAAGAGACTCTTCAGCAATCTTCTGAAGCCTGGCTTCGGTATATCGCATTGCTGCCGGACTATCACCATCCACCGAACCAAAATTCCCTTGCCCGTCCACCAGAGGATAACGCAGGGACCATTCCTGAGCCATTCTTACCATAGCATCATAAACAGAACTATCACCATGAGGATGATATTTACCCAGAACCTCTCCCACTATTCTTGCAGATTTCTTATATGGTCTGTTCGATAAAACACCAAGTTCCGACATTCCGAAAAGAACACGCCTGTGAACTGGTTTCAGGCCGTCTCTGACATCAGGTAATGCACGGGAAACTATCACAGACATCGAATAATCGATATATGCGGATTTCATCTCCTCCTCAATATTTACCTGAATCACCCTCTCTCTCTCAGACATAACACATTAATAATTAATTGATTACAAACTACAAATCCATCCGGGATTTTGATCCCCGAAAATAGTCAAAATTTGGGTAATTCACACCCGATAGCGTTGTGAATTGTTAACATTGGATGTTCATAAATGGGCACAAATATTGCCATAGTATAATAACACATAATTTTAACTTTGTTCTTTCATTTATATGTACTTTTGTCTTATGATTACTGTCAGAATGACCGATGTCAGGTATTTGAAGGATAAACGACAAAAAATATGGATTCACAATTTTCGCAGAGAGTAAAAGATATCCTGGGTTACAGTAAAGAAGAGGCTATAAGGTTGGGTAACAGCCATATAAGTCCTGAACATCTTTTTCTTGGGATTTTGAGAGACGGAGAAGGTGTTGCTGTTGATATCCTTATAAACAGGGGAGTTGATCTTATTGGTCTGAAAAGTTCTCTTGAAAATAGTATTAAAGTTGAAAGCCCGGTGCCTGTTGCTGATCATGAAGTTATTCCTCTGCTCAGAAGTACTGAACGTATACTGAAACTTGTATATCTTGAAGCTAAGGCATTGAAAAATAGTTCAATAGAGTCAGAACACCTTCTTCTTGCAATCCTGAAAGATGAAAATTCTCTGGTTACCAGATTTCTTTCTGAAATGGATGTTGATTACCAGTCAGTTAAACGGATGATAGAAACGGGTTCAACAAAGGCAAGAGCTGATTACCCCAAAGATGAAGATGATGAAGGTCAGGGATTCGGAGCATCAGGAAAGGGTCCGTCATCATCTCATTCTGCTACCAAGACTTCATCAGATACACCTGTCCTTGATAATTTCGGGATAGACCTTACAAAAGCCGCAGAGGAAGGCAGGCTTGACCCGGTGGTAGGAAGAGAAAGAGAAATAGAAAGACTTGCTCAGATACTTTCACGTCGAAAGAAAAACAATCCTGTACTGATCGGTGAGCCCGGGGTCGGCAAATCAGCCATTGCTGAAGGACTTGCTTTGAGGATCACCAAAAAGAATGTTTCACGCGTACTTTTCCATAAGCGTGTTGTTGCACTGGATCTGGCTTCAATAGTGGCCGGAACAAAGTACAGGGGACAGTTTGAAGAGAGGATGAAAGCCATACTGAATGAGCTATCCAAAAATGATAATATAATACTTTTCATCGACGAAATACATACAATTGTTGGCGCCGGAGGTGCTACAGGTTCGCTTGATGCGGCCAATATGCTTAAACCGGCTCTGGCAAGAGGTGAAATACAGTGTATAGGGGCTACAACACTTGATGAATATCGCCAGCACATTGAAAAAGATGGAGCTCTCGAAAGAAGATTCCAGAAAGTAATTGTCGATCCGACCTCGGTGGAGGAAACTATAAATATCCTTCAGAATATTAAGGAACGATATGAGGAACACCATAATGTCATTTATACAGATGATGCTATTGAAGCCTGCGTAAGGCTTACAGCCCGTTATATTACTGACAGGCATCTGCCTGACAAGGCAATTGACGCTCTGGATGAATCCGGATCAAGAGTTCATATATCCAATATCGTTGTTCCCGAGAAGATACTTTTCTTAGAAAAACAGCTTGATGATACCAAGAAGGAAAAAATGACAGCTGTTAAGAACCAGAACTTTGAAAAAGCTGCAAGCTTCCGCGACAGGGAAAAGGATCTTCTTGAAATGATAGATCAGGAAAAGAAAAAATGGGAAAAAGAGCTTGCCGTAAACAGGGAAACTGTTGATGTTGAAAAAGTTGCCGAGGTTGTTGCTATGATGACAGGTGTTCCTGTACAAAGAATAGCACAGACTGAGGGTACACGTCTTTTAAAGATGGCGGATGAATTAAAGGGAAGTATTATCGGACAGGAAGAAGCAATACTTAAGATAGTTAAATCAATACAGAGGAACCGGGCCGGACTGAAAGACCCTAATAAACCTATCGGGACCTTCATATTTCTTGGCCCGACAGGAGTAGGTAAAACCCAACTTGCAAAAGTACTCGCCAAATTCCTTTTTGATACGACAGATAATCTTGTCAGGATCGACATGAGTGAATATATGGAGAAATTTTCCGTTTCCCGTCTTGTTGGAGCACCTCCCGGATATGTGGGATATGAAGAGGGCGGCCAGCTTACTGAAAAAGTGAGAAGAAAACCTTACTCCGTTGTATTGCTTGATGAGATTGAGAAAGCACATCCTGATGTTTTTCATATACTGCTGCAGGTACTGGATGAAGGTCAACTTACTGATAGTCTTGGCCGGCGAGTCGATTTCCGTAATACAATCGTTATACTGACTTCGAACATTGGAACCCGGCAGATTGCAGAGTTTGGTCATGGTATAGGTTTCGATACATCAGCAAAAAAGGCATCCCGCAACGAGCAGACAAAAAGTATTCTTCAGAAAGCACTTCAGAAAACATTTGCACCTGAATTCCTTAACAGGATTGATGATATAATAATGTTTAATTCTCTTGGAAAAGAAGAAATAAACAAGATAATCGATCTGGAACTGCAGGGATTGTTAGAAAGGGTTAAATCACTCGGTTATGAGCTTAAAATAGCAACTGCCGCAAGGGATTATATTGCCGAGAAAGGATTTGATGCCACTTATGGAGCCCGCCCGCTTAAGAGGGCAATCCAGAAATACCTTGAGGATCCCATGGCAGAAGTATTGATCAAATCCGGTACGGGAGAAGGTGATATAATCAATGTAGGATTCAATTCTTCAAAATCCGAGATAAGAATTAAAATACATAAGAAGAAGGAAAATCTTGAAGAACAGGATAATGTGTCTGCCGATGATTAAACTGGCACACCAAACAGATCAAATTCGGCAGATTGAGTTATCCTGATATTGTAGAAATTTCCGGTTTTAAGATTATAATGTACAGGGATCAGCACCTCCTGGTCGATCTCGGGAGAATCATATTCAGTTCTTCCTGAATAAAACTGATCTTCTTTTCTGTCAATCAGCACCCTGAGCTCCCTGCCCACAAGCAATTCATTTTTTCTGTAGGATATTGATTGCTGAATTTGCATCAATTCAGATAAACGGGATTCTTTAACCTGTTGTGTTACCTCATCATCATAATGAATACCTGAATATGTTCCCTCTTCATGTGAATAAGAAAATACTCCGAGTCGGTCAAACCGGAATTGCTTTATGAATTCCCTGAGCTGGAAGTAATCTTCATCAGTTTCTCCCGGATGTCCTGAAATCAGTGTTGTCCTTATAGCAGCCCCGGGTAACTGATCTCTGAGACTGTAAAGAATTTGCTCAACCTCTCCCCTTCTGTAACATCTTTTCATAAGCCGAAGCATTTTATCCGAAATATGCTGAATTGGAATATCTATATATTTGCAGATCTTTGGATTATCCTTTATCAGACTGATTATTTCATCCTGAAAGCCGCCTGGGTACAAATAATGCAGACGTATCCACTGGAAAGAATCTATCTCCAGCAATTTGTATAATAAGTCTGCTAATGTTTTCTTTTTATAAAGATCCATTCCGTAATAACTAAGATCCTGTGCAATAAGAATTATCTCCCTGACTCCGCAATCAGCAAGCATTCCGGCTTCATTCACAAGTTCTTCAATAGTCCGCGAAATGTATTTACCCCTGATTGAAGGTATTGTACAGAATGAACACTTACGGTCACATCCTTCAGAAATCTTAAGAAATGCATAGTGAGCAGGACTTGTTAATATTCTGTCGTTTAAATTACTGTTATATTGACTGATACCTGTTTCTTCGAGTATTTCTTTAATGTTCCTGACGCCGAAATATTTATCAACTTCCGGTATTTCTGTCCTGAGCTCATTCATGTAGCGCTCAGATAAACAGCCCATTACAAAAAGTCTCCTGATCTGTCCAGTTTCTTTTGCTTTTACAAACCTGAGGATTGTATCAATACTTTCCTCTTTTGCATCATTGATAAATCCGCAGGTATTTATAATAACGGTATCTGCTTTTTTATATTCAGGATCCCATCGAACTTTATAACCTCCGTTTCTGAGCTGCCATAAAAGTTTTTCCGAATCGACAATGTTTTTTGAACAGCCAAGAGTAATAATATTAATTTCCCTGTTCATGCATTGAAAAGTGAATCAACGAATTCTTCACGGTTGAATATCTGAAGATCCTGAATTCTTTCACCAATACCTATATATTTTACAGGAATTTTCAATTGCTTTGAAATACCAATCACAACACCTCCTTTGGCGCTTCCGTCAAGTTTTGTAATAGCCAGTGCTGTAACATTTGTGGCTGCAGTAAACTGTTTTGCCTGTTCAAAAGCATT